>DATETB010000001.1:0-2115 GCA_035283825.1 Candidatus Brocadiales bacterium
CGCCTATGACCTCAAGGTAATGGTGAACAGGGTTATCTTTGGCCTGAGCATATCCATCATCCTGGTTGCCTTTTACATGGGAAAGAAGATATCCAGGCCCATCCTGAGCCTCACGGCACTCACCAGGAGGATGGCCCAGGGGGACCTCACCCAGAGGGCAGAAATTACCACCGGGGATGAGATTGGAGAGCTTGCCAGTTCTTTTAATCAGATGGTAACGGCTATCGGAGACAAGACCAAGAGATTAGAAGAGACTACCAATTTCCTTAACAGTATCCTCCTCTCTTCTACGGAGTACTCCATCATGGCCTTAGACCACCAGGGGAGGATACAGACCTTCAATGAGGGGGCAAGAAAGATGTATGGCTACGAGCCAGAAGAAGTGGTGGGCAGGCACTTCATCTATTCCCTCTTTGATGCCGCGGGGAACGGACGACTGGAGGAGGCCCTCTCCCTCACAGAAAAGACAGGCAGGTTTGAGATAGACCTCCAGGGGAGGCGGAAGTCCGGGGAACCCTTTCCCGCCCACATGACCCTTACCCTGAGGAGAGGCGAATCCACCTTTCTGGCGGCGGGCGGGGCGCCTCCGTCTGGCGGTACCATCGCCTCAGAGGGCAGACCAATAGGCTTTGTAGCCATCTCTAGAGACGTTACCCGACAAAAGGCCCTGGAGTCGGAAGTCCAGCGTTACACCTCCACACTGGAAAAAATGGTGGAGGAGAGGACCCAGGCCCTCAGGGCCACCGAACAGCGTTACCGCAGCCTCTTTGAGGCTACCAAGGACGCCGTCTTTATATGTGACGGGGAAGACAGGTTTCTGGATATAAACCAGGCTGGTGCGGAACTGTTTGGCTACTCCTCAAAAGAAGAGGTGTTGAATCAAAAATTAATCAATACCCTCTATGTCAACCCGGAAGATGGGAAGTCCCTGCGCCGTATCATGGATGGGTATGGTTTTATAAAAGATTTTGAGGTAGAGCTCAAGAGGAAGGAGGGTGCCAGTCTTACCGCGCTGATGACCTGCGACCTGAGGGTAAACGACCAGGGGGAGGTCATTGGTTATGAGGGTATTATCAGAGACGTTACCGAAAAGAAGAGGCGGGATAGAGAGAAAGACATAATCAACAATGCAAATAAGACCATTGCCTCCAGCCTTGAGTTAAAGGAGGTCTATAAGGCAGTGAGCCTGGAGTTAGGGAAGTTTATAGACTTTGACCGCACGAGTATTACCCTCCTCCTGGGAGAGAACAACGTCATAGAGTACATCGTATTCACCAAAGGCCCGGATTCCAGCCAGCTATCCGAGGGGGTCGTCTTCCAGAAGGGGGGTAGTGCCACAGAGGCCGCCGTCAACTCAGGCAGGCCCGTAATCGTCCCGGATACGTCAAAGGGAGGACTCTCTACCGATAATATCTTCCATTCGGAAGGCATACTGTCACGTCTAAGTTTCCCTCTGGAATATAAAGGGAGGGGCATAGGGGCCTTAAATTTTGGCAGTAAAAAGATAAATAATTTCACCCAGGAACACGTGGAACTCCTTATGCAAGTGGCCCCACAACTGGCCATTGCCTTAGAAAACTCCAATCTTTTCTGCAGGATTCGCGACTCGGAGGAGAAATACAGAGACCTCATAGAGAACGCCCCTGAGATGATACACCAGCTGGACGCACAGGGGAGGTTCCTTGACGTGAACAAGACGGAGCTGGAACGCCTGGGCTACAGTTGTCAGGAGATGCTTAAACTGGGGCTGGAGGACATAGTTCCCGTTGAGCATAAAAGAAGCATACGGAAGCACCTAAGGAGGGTGGAAGAGACCGGGCATGACCGGGCAGAGGCCGCCTTCCTCACCAAATTCGGCCAATGGATGTACGTGGAGATGGACACCACGGGCCTCCGGGACCCCCTGAGCGGTCGTTTCATCCACGTCAGGAGTTTTGTAAGAGACATAACGGAGAGGAAGAAGGCCGAAAAAGAACTCCTCCGCCTCGCCCATACCATCAGGAGCATCGGTGAATGTGTCATCATAGCAGATAAAGCAGGCAAAATATCTTTTGTCAATAAGGCCTTTGAGAATGTTACCCATTATGAGGCTAGAGAGGTGTTAGGCAAGAATAT
>DATETB010000002.1:0-4563 GCA_035283825.1 Candidatus Brocadiales bacterium
AAAACTGGTGTCTTATGATAGGTGCATTGCCTGCTTTAACTGTGAGCGATACTGTCCTGACCTGGCAATAGAAGTGGTTAAGATATACCATGTTGAAACAACTACTGCAGGGTAATCAGGCCATCGTACAGGCGGCGGAGAGGGCAGGTCTGGGCCTCTTTGCCGGCTATCCCATCACACCCGCCTCCGAGATACTCCATGAACTGGTAGGGAGAAAACACATAAAGGTCTTACAGATGGAGGACGAGATAGCCTCCATCAATGCCTGCATAGGGGCCTCCCTGGCAGGGCTTAAGGTAATGACGGCTACCAGTGGTCCTGGTTTCTCCCTCATGCAGGAGAGCATAGGGCTGGCCCACATGATGGAAGTCCCTATGGTAATAGTAGACGTACAGAGGGTAGGTCCCAGCACAGGGATGCCCACCTTCCCCGCACAGGGGGACATTATCCAGGCAAGACATGGTAGTCATGGGGACTACTTCCCCATAATCTTTTACCCCAACTCCGTGGAGGAACTCTACCGTTACACCTTCAGCGCCTTTAACGCCGCCGAAGAGTCCCTTAGCCCCGTAATACTCCTCAGCGATGGCTACATCAGCCACCTCTACGAAACGGTAGAACTCAAGGACTACCCAATTGCACAGAGGAGCAGGCCGCCCCTGGGTACGGGTAATCGTCACTTTACCGGCCTCACCCATCAGGACTCAAGACCTGTAACCTCCAGCCCCGAGGCACATCGGGCCCTCCTGGCCCAGCTCCAGAAGAAATGTACGGAGACCTGCAAGAACTACAACTCCTATGAATACATAGAGAACACCGAGGCAGACACCCTTCTAATAGCCTTCGGTGCCTTATCCAGGGCTATCTGCCAGTTTAAGGATAAGTATGCCCTCTTCAGGCCCATCAGGCTCTTCCCCATGATAGAAGAGTTAAAGGACGTTGCCTCCCGATATGAACATATCATAGTCCTGGAGATGAATGCCGGGCAGTATTGTTATCAGGTAGAAAGACTCATCCACAGGGAGGTAGGACTCGTCTCACTCCCTGGAGGCAAGATAGACCTAAAGGAGATAAGCGACAGACTTCAGGGATTAAGGCAGAAGTTACCCAAACAGGTATCGGTCAGCCAACTTGAACCCTTAAACCCTTAAACTCTTGAACCCATTTTTTTAAGGGACAGTCGTGGAAGACACCGTACGTTTCAAACGCTTTCTGAAGGAAGGGGACCTGCCCACACCCTGGTGCCCCGGGTGTGGAAACGGGCAGGTACTAAAGTCCCTGGCGCAGGCCTTTGAAGAACTCAATTTTGACAAGCATCAGGTAGTCGTAGTCTCTGGGATAGGATGTGCCGGCAGGAGTGCCGGATTCTTTGACCTGGATTCAGTCCATACCGCCCACGGCAGGGCCATCCCCCTGGCGGAGGGGATAAAGACGGCTAATGAGAACTTGAAGGTGGTAGTGTCAAGTGGAGACGGAGACCTGCTGGGTATAGGCGGTAACCACCTGCTTCACGCAACCCGACGCAACACCCCCATCACCGTTGTCTGCTATTCCAATGAGATATATGGTATGACCGGTGGTCAGGCCTCTCCTACTACCAGATTGAATACCAAGACCCTCACCACCCCTGAGGGCAACAGGGACGCACCTTTTAACGTCCAGGCCATTATCAAGGCCCACAACTGCTTCTACGCCAGGAGCACCACCTTCCACCTGCCACACCTGAAGAAGTGCGTAGTGGAGGCCCTTAAACACCCAGGGCTGTCCTTCGTAGACGTTATCACCCAGTGCATAGTCAACAACGGCCGCCGCATAGGTTTCAAAGACGCCTTTGAGATGCTTATGTATTACAAGAACAACTATAAGATTAACGACAACGCCGAATTCCTGAAAGATAATGAGATAGGCATAACCAGATGCGCCGCAGTATAGGGTTGCGTACTGGGGATTTTTAAATTCAGCATGGACATTAGTATAACGAAACTGAGAGAGAAGGACGTAGAGGCCACCCTGAACCTCTTTTATAAGAGCATGGAGGAGATCCACCCCAACCGCTCCCAGGAGGATATACAACACTTCAAGGAAGGCTACAGCCCTGCCAAGCTTTACAAAAGACTACTCAGCGAAAATTGCGTTTACTTTGTGGCAAAAGAGGGGGATAAAGTTATAGGATACGTCTTTGCCTGGATAACCGATGGGGTGGGGGACATACACTGGTTTGCCGTTGACATGGATTATCGGGGCAGGGGATGCGGTCACAAACTCCTGGAAAAGGCCCTCCAGGAGTTTCAGAGTAGAGAATGCCACGAGAGTAGGGTCTTCCTCTATCCCCAGGACGCCTCTACCATTAGATTACTAGAGCACCTGGGCTTCTTCCAGAAGGCCTATATTGAGGAGAAGTTCTTTGGCATAGACCTCGTGCTTATGGTAAAGGCCATAGCCAAACCTCTCAGGCCCATAGTAAAAAGGATAGTCCTGGCAGGAGAGGCAGGCCAGGGCATCAAACTCATGGCCCACGCCCTGGCTAACATCCTGGCCAAGATGGGCAAGGAGGTTGCCATGAACGTCCTCTATGACGCCACTGTGAGGGGTGGGGAAATCACCGCCGAACTCATCTTCTCAGACGAAAAGATAGAGTCCCCATTCTTTGAGAAGGCAGACCTCTGCCTGGAACTGGCTAAATCCACCAAGAGGGCCTTCCCTGCCGAGAGGCACATCCTGGAGGCCTCCATCCCCGAAGGGACAGCAGAAGAGAAGGTACCGTTTGGGAAGGATGCCGTTGAGAAGTTCGGCAGCCCCATTTTTATAAACATGATTGCCCTGGGCAGGCTCCTCAAGGACATAGGCATCCCCATTGATAAAGTGGACTTCCGCAGCAGCCTCCCTGGCAGGTTCCTGGATGAAAACGTCAGGGCGATAAAGTACGGGTATACGTATCAGGATTAGATTAGTAGGGGCGGGGCCTGCCCTGCCAATCTGCGGTAGTGGCAGAGCTTGCTCTGCCCTGCCAGAGGGGTTGAATGCGACGGATAGAGGCTGACACCATTACCCAGGCCGTAGAAAGACTCTGCATGGAGGCCAACTACTTCCTGGGGCAGGACGTTATTGATGCACTGGAGAGGTCTCTCAAGGGGGAAGAATCCCCTACAGGCCAGCAAATCCTGAGGGATATACTAGAGAACGCCAGGATAGGCAGAGAGGAACTGTCCCCCATCTGTCAGGACACAGGCTTCACCATAGCCTTTGTAGAATTGGGCCAGGAGGTGGAGGTGGTAGGCGATAGTCTGGACGAGGCCATCACCAAAGGCGTAGCCCAGGGATACACCAAAGGCTATCTACGGGCCTCCATCGTCCAGGACCCCCTGAGGCGTATGAATACAAAGGACAATACCCCTCCGGTTATCCATGTAGAGGTAGTGCCAGGAGACCGCTTGAGGCTTACCGTCATGTGTAAGGGGTCAGGGTGCGAGAATATGAGCCGCTTTGCCATGCTCACCCCGGCCCAGGGTAGAAAAGGGGTCGTGAATTTTGTGGTGGAGACCGTACTCAAAGGCGGCGGCAGGCCCTGTCCTCCACTCATCGTAGGGGTAGGCCTGGGAGGCACCTTTGACCAGGCCGCCTATATTGCCAAGAGGAGCCTCCTGAGACCTGTGGGCTCTCACCATGCGGAGGCCCACATTAAAGAACTGGAGGAGGAGCTCCTTGAGGAGGTAAACGCCACTGGTGTGGGACCCCAGGGCTGGGGTGGGAGGACTACCGCCCTGGCCGTACACGTGGAGACTTATCCCTGTCACATCGCCAGCCTCCCGGTGGCGGTAAATATTGAATGTCATTCACACCGCCTGAAGACCACAATCCTATGAGGAAAATACTATGCCAGAAGAAATCATCCACATAAAAGCACCAATGGACGAAAAGACCGTACTGGGTCTCAGAGCAGGACAGAAGGTGCTATTTGACGGGGTCTTCTATACCGCCAGGGACTCCAGCCATAAGCGGCTGGTAGAACTTATAGAACAAGGCAAGCCCTTACCTATTGACCTGCAGGGGCAGGTCATATACTATGTAGGCCCTACCCCGGCTAGACCCGGTCAGGTCATAGGCTCTGCGGGACCAACTACTAGTTCACGTATGGACCCGTACATGGAGCCGCTTTACAAAAAGGGGCTGAAGGGTACCGTAGGCAAAGGGGAGCGTTCACAGGAAGTCATTGACCTCATGAAGCGATACAAGGCCGTCCACTTCTCCAATATTGGAGGTGCGGCGGCCCTCGTTGCCAGGAGCATAAGAAAATGTGATATGATTGCCTTTGAAGACCTGGGCACGGAGGCCATCTATCGTCTGGATGTGAAGGACTTCTTCGCCATTGTAGCCTATGATACCCTGGGCAACGACATGTACAAGGAGGCCATCAAAATATACAGTAGACAGTAGACGGTGTACAGCAGGTAGCAAATCCCTCAAAAATGCCAAAGAAAAAGATACGGCTTCTCTACATAGTCCTGGATGGTCTCTCGGACGGCCCTTACCGCCTGAAGGAGTTGGGGAATAAGACCCCCCTGG
>DATETB010000003.1:0-7393 GCA_035283825.1 Candidatus Brocadiales bacterium
CCTTGCACCCTTCCATGGAAGGATAGAAGAGGTCATAGTCTGTGTAAAGGAGGGTTCAATTACCACCCCCCTTAGCCGCATAAGGACCCTCTCCTCACTAACCAGTCGCCCAATGTCCGCATCGCTAAAAGAATAAAAGCGGACATGGTGGTAGACCGCCCCTGATGATAAGGAAAGGAATAGACAGCAAGACATATATACCGGGACCCTGTGGAGATGACCAGTACCCCCCTCACCCAGGCGGAATACTGTGGCCCAACACGCCACTAACGCCCCAAGGACAAGACACAGGAGGAGCGGCAAGCTGGGTACAAGTAAACCATCCAGGAATACGCCACTGGCAAAGGCAAGGACAACAAAGAGGAGTGGACGGTGTCTCACGGGAGTAAAGGAAAAAGGGATACAGAATTCAGGGATACAGGATTAATAATTCTGACTACTGAACCCCTATCTCCTCAACCTTCTCTTCCTGCCCCCACACCACAATGCAACCCCTCTTCCGCTTGGCCTTGTAAAGGGCAGAATCAGTGGTCTCTATAAAGTCCCGATAGTTATGTGCCTCTTTGTCCATGATACCCGATATCCCGATAGTCAAAGAGACTTTATGACTGGCGGATTGATAACTGAAGCTGTACTGTGCCACTTTTTCTTGTAGATACTTGCAGGCCAGGTGGGCACCAGCAGGATTGGTACCTGGGAAGATCACCACGAACTCATCCCCACCGTAACGGAATATCAGGTCTGTCGTGCGGAAATGCCTCTGCATAATCAGGGCGAGCTCCTTAAGGACGTAATCCCCAAAGGGGTGCCCATGGGTATCATTTATTGACTTGAAGTAATCAACGTCCATCATAGCGCAGGAAAGGGGGTAATTATATCGCCTGGCGCGTTCAAACTCCCGTATGACTGTATCTATGCAATGTCTGTGATTATAGAGGTTAGTCAGTCCATCTCTTATGGAAAGCTCTTCCAGTCTCCTATTCAGCTCCCTGAGCTTTTGAAGGGCCTCCGTCAGGGCGGCCCCATGCTCTAACTCATACACCTCCGCCATATACTGGTAATCAAAATTTAACATCTTCTCCAGGGCCCTCATGGTCTTGCCCAGTTTCTCTCTATCCTGACTATAATACTCCTTGAGGATATCATGGAGTAGGTGATAAAAGACGTTCAAGGCCCCCAGATACCACCTTGGGGCAAGCCCCAGTCTGAAATGCACGGCACCAGCATTTACCCGCTTTTCTACGTAAGGAGGCCCCCAATCCCCCGAGAACAACTCCAATACGTATAGCGGGAGGGCATTTTGGAACCTTTTTGCCTGTTGTTCATCCTTTAGTATCTCTTTCGTCTCTTCAAACCTCATCAGGTGGGACCAGAAACCCTCCGCAAGCCTCCCCATATTTTTTTCAACAAAGGGCCTTACCTCCTTAAGGAGGGCCTCGTCTTCACTGGAAATCCCGGAATAATCCTTACGTAGCTGGATGTCCTTTGGGTCGGTGAGTTCAGAGTATTTTTCTTGCATGGTGGTATTGTCTCTCCGTATAGAGATTGAGCAAGGTTACAGGGGGAAAGATTTTTTACCTGTTACCTGCTTGCCTGGTCCCTGCCCCCTAATCCCTATCCCCTGAATTTAGGACTGGCACCCCCAGCAGGGCTCAAACCTGCGACCTCTGGCTCCGGAGGCCAGCGCTCTGTTCAACTGAGCTATGGGGGCACTCTACATAAATCTAAAAGAACTGTGCTGGTAGAAAATACCGAAAGGTCCCGTTACCATGAGACTGGGAGGGGGAGATTATTCCTCCCAGAGTTTCAGGAGTTCTTTGGCCAGTTTGGCATAGTCCTCGGCACCCCTGGAACCTGGGGCAAAGGCAAAGATGTCCTGATGGGTAATCTGTGCCTGGTTTATGGTCTCATTCCTGGCAATCCGGGTACGGAGTACCTTATCCTTGTGGGTGGAGAGTTCTCCAATGACATACTCATTGGTGGCCCTGAGCCTGGTGTCCACGAGGGTCGGGAGGATGCGGTAGTCTTCAAAGGCAGTACCCTTTGCCCTCTTGACCAGGTCCAAGAGGTCCGTGATGCTATCAACGGAGAGCTTGGACATGATACTTGGGATGAGTATGAACTGGGAGGCCTTAATGGCGTTCACTGCCAGTAACCCCAGTCCAGGGGGACAGTCAATAATCACATAATCATAGTAGTCCATAACAGGAAGGAGACTTTTAGACAGTATGGACTCGCGGAAATTTTTGCTGCAGCGTCCATATAACTCCTCAAGGGCCTGCGAGAGCCTTATCTCGGCAGGTACCAGGTCAAGCCCCTCCCTGGGGCTCTTGCGGATGACCTCATGGATGTCGCCCGCCCAATACTGGGCGAAGAGGGAAGTGGCCTCTTTGAGCATTATGTCCTTTACGGATGGATTGGAATCCTCCAACTCCACCCCAAGCCCCTTTGTGGAGTGGGCCTGGGGGTCCATATCCACAAGCAATACCCTCCTATTGTTTAAGACCAGGGCACTGGCAAGATTGATGCTGGTAGTAGTCTTCCCCACCCCACCTTTCTGATGTACCACACTCACTATCATACCTACTTCCCCGCCTTTCCGATGCACCACGCTCATTATCATACTCACTTCCCCTTTTTCATAGACTTCCTGCCCCTGGCGGCACCCCTCAGTCCCACCCGTGGCCTCTCCAAAAGATACCACATGACATAGAAAAATCAAGGAATTTCAGGGAGCAAATGAGGCACTAAAATTTTCTCCTTGACATTCCAGTATACTGGAATGTTTATACTTAATACGGAGGTAGGGAGATGGAAAGAAAAGGGTACTTGATTGGTGAGGTCAGCAGGGAGAGCCACGTTCCCAGGAAGACGGTCCGTTATTACGAGGAGATTGGGCTATTATACCCTCCCGTCAGGACTGGAAGTAATTACCGTTTGTACGGTCGGGAGACCATAGAAAAGCTTAAATTCATTAAAAAGGCCCAGGGACTGGGCCTGACCCTCTCGGAGATTAAAGGGATTATCCAGTATAGCAAGGAGGGGCTGGGGCCTTGCTGTAAACTTGTCAGGCATCTTTTTACAAAAAAGATACAGGCTTTAGAGGCCAATATTAAGGAGATGCAGAGGATGCGGAAGGAATTAAAGACGCTCCTCTCCAGGTGGATTTCGGCGGAAAAGGCGAAGGAATGTTCCTTTGCTGTGTGTCCGCAAATTGAAAGGGAGGCAAAGGGTAAGAGAAAAAGGAGGTGAAAGAAATGAAGACTAAAAACGTTTGTCCGTGTGGCTGTCTGCCCAGAGATAGAAAGAAACGCAAGGGGTAGAAGAAAAAGGAGGCAAATGAAATGGTTGCAAAAAGAAGGATAGAGGTCTTTACTGCCGGCTGTCTGCTTTGCCGACAGGCAGTAAAGATGGTCAGGGAGCTTGCCTGTCCCAGTTGTGAGGTAGTGGTCTATGACCTTATCAAGCAGTGCGAGAGCAAGGAGTGCCTGGACAAGGTTAAGAACTACGGCATAGACCGTGTTCCGACCATTGTGGTAGATGGCAAGACAGCCGAGTGCTGCACAGGTTCTAGGCCAAGCCTCAAGGCATTAAAAGGGGCAGGGATTGGTAGCCCCCTCTAGGCCATCGTACACTGGAGGTGCAGAGGGCTCATACTAGAGCCCTCCACCTCCTGCTATTGATTTATTCGGGAGAGAGTAACCATGAAAAGATTGAAAATTCAGCTACTCCATACGGAGTCTTGCCATAGTTACCAGGAGGCTTTAGTGGGAATAAAGGAGGCATTGAAAGAGTTGGGTCTCTCAGCAGAATTAGAGGTAATCCTGATGGATAGCCCTGAGAAGGCCCGGGACTATAAATTTCTAGGTTCTCCAACCATAAAGATTAATGGACTTGACCTGGAAGCAGGTAGGGGCGACCGGCCGGTCGCCCCTACGGCTACGGAAAATTTTAGTATGAATGCATGTAGGACTTATATCTATGAGGGGTCGCTGTATCATTATCCTCCCAAAGAAATGCTACTGGAGGTGCTAAAGTTCCTGAAAGAGAGGCGTGAAGCGTCATGAGGGGGAAAATTTTTGCTGGAGGAAGCATACTAACGGCCATCCTTGCCTCTTCCTGCTGTATAGGACCGCTGATTCTAGCGGCCATTGGCATGAGCGGGCTGAGTTTTCTAGGCCCTATAGCCAGGTACAGACCCATCTTTATTGGGATTACCTTCGCCCTTATTGGGGTGTCCTATTACTTTACTTATGGAAGGAAAAAGACCTGCTGTCCTGGGGAGTCAACCAAGAGGCGCTGGGGACAGGAAGCCCCACTCTGGATAATAACTGCCATAACCATAGGATTAGTGGCCTATGCCTATACTAAGGAGTTTTTGAGTAAACAGGGCAGTAATTGTGCGTCTTGCAAAACACTGAAGACCCCCTTTCAAAATGCGGAAAAATCTAGTCTAAAATAAGAGATTCTTCGTACACCTCAAGCGGACACAGAATACACACCCCTCAATCCCCTCTTGATAGAGGGGAGGGACGCCCCCGTAGGGGCGACCCGCTGGGTCGCCCTTGTCCTCATTCCTCCTTAACTTGAGATCCTGCTGTTTCTGCCGTGACCTTTGCCGCCGCCTCGCTCAGCAGTCCGTATTTCTTTATGTTTTCATCGGCTATCTGCTGTATCTTTTTGACTTCCCCCTCTCCACCGCCCTTCTTGAAGAGGTGGGCAAAGCGGCCCTGGAGTTTAAGATATTCCGTAACAGGTTTGGCCGGTCTGGGAATCTTTCTCACCTTAGTAACTACACCATTTTCCATCTCAAAGATGGGATAAAGTCCGGTCTCCACCGCCAGCTTGGCTACCTTTATTGTGAGGGCGGGGTCGCTCTTCCAACCCAGGGGGCACGGTACATGCACCTGGATGTATTTTGGTCCGGTGATACTCAATGCCTTTTTAACCTTGGACTGGACGTCCTTGGGATAGGCCACGCTGGCAGTAGCAATATAGGGGACGCCGTGGGCGGCGGCTATGGCAGGCATATCCTTCTTGAGGTAGCGGTTGCCCCAGGAGACCTTGCCAGACGGGCTGGTGCAGGTGTTACTACCATAAGGGGTGAGGCCGCTCCTCTGTACGCCGGTGTTCATGTAGGCCTCGTTGTCGTAACAGACGTATAGGATGTCGTGCCCCCTCTCAAACATACCGCTCAGGCACTGCAGTCCGATGTCCGCCGTCCCTCCATCGCCGCCCTGTGCAATGACCTTGGCCTCCCCCTGGCGTCCAAGGGCCTTGAGGGCTGACTCCACACCGGAGGCCACTGCCGCCGAGTTCTCAAAGAGGGAGTGGATGAAAGGTACTGCCCAGGCCGATTGGGGCCAACGGGAAGAAAAGACCTCCAGGCACCCAGTGGCGTCCGTGGTAATTATATTTGGTCCTGCTGCGTCCACCACCAGCCTTGCCCCCAGGGCCTCTCCGCACCCATAACAGGCCGTGTGGCCGGCAAGGAATAGATGCTTTTCCATGATATTCTCTCCTTGTCATTGCGAGCGAAGCGAAGCAATCTCAACATGACAAAAGAGATTGCTTCGGGGGTTTCACCCCCTCGCAATGACCCCGAAACCCTTTAACTTAACAAGGCCTCTTTGAGGTCCACAAAACGGTCCTCTCTACCTACGGCCTTCCTATCTTTTACAATGTTTATTATAGTCTCCACACTTATCTCCCTGCCTCCGAGACCTGCAATGTGGCCCTTTATCTCGGGGGCCTTTTTTACGTCCTGGAGGGCGGCACGAATTTCAGTAGCTAACACCCCTCCAGAACCAGGAGAGAAGGCCCTATCTATTACCAATACCTCTCTTGCCCCTCCCAGGGCCTCTTTTATGGCCTCCCTGGGGAATGGCCGGAAGCATCTTACCTTGAGTAGCCCTACTTTGACCCCCTCCTTCCTCAGGAGGTCTATGGTCTCTTTGATGGTACTTATTATTGAACCCATAGCCACAAGGACTATCTCGGCGCCTTCAATACAATAGGTGTCAACGAGGACACCCTGGGACCTCCCGAAGCGCTTCTTGAATTCCTCAGCTACCTCCTCCACTATCCTGGCAGAGCCACACAGGGCGCGGTCAAGCTGGCAACGGGCCTCCATGTAGGACTCCGGTCCCATCATGGCGCCAAAGGTTATGGGGTTCTTAGGGGTCAGGTAATACTGGGGTTGATAGGGAGGCAGGAAGGCGTCGGCCTCTTTTTGTTCTATCAGGTCCACTGGTTCATAGGCATGGGTGAGGATAAAGCCGTCCATGCAGACCATCACGGGGAGGAGCACCTCCGGGTGTTCTGCGATGCGGAAGGCCTGCAGGTGGAGGTCGCTTGCCTCCTGTATGTCCTCTGCGTATAGCTGTACCCAGCCGGCGTCTCTGACAGAGATAGAGTCCTGCTGGTCATTCCATATATTTATGGGGGAAGAGACGGCACGGTTGGCGCAGGTCATCACCACGGGCAGTCTCATGCCGGATATGTTAAAGAGTACCTCCGTCATAAGGAGGAGTCCCTGGGAAGAGGTGGCCGTATAAGTGCGGGCCCCTGTAGCGCTTGCTCCAAGGACTACCGAGGCGGCGGCAAATTCACTCTCCACCGTAACATATTCTGCCTTTAGTTCCCCATTGGCCACTATCTGGGCGAGTTCCTCGGAGATATGGGTCTGAGGGGTTATGGGGTAAGCGGCAATGACGTTAGGCCTGCAGAGTCTGACGGTCTCCGCAACGGCCTTAGAGCCTTCCGTAAAAGTCCTGGCCATTTACTTCTCCTCCATTACCATTTCTATATCGTCCACCGGGCACTCCGCTGCACACATCCCGCATCCCTTGCAGTACTTGGCATCAAAGGTAAACACCTTTTTGCTTACGCTGTAGACACAGCCCTCAGGGCAGACGACGGCACACATTGTGCACCCCGTACAGGTCTTCTGCAAGAAGACGGGTCTTTCGTTACGCCAGTTCCCTGTATTATTGGCAAGGCTGGTAGCCGGTTGGGCAAGCCCGCCTAGAATAACCTTCATTGCTTCTTCTCCTTTACGAAGTTGTATCCCTTTGTGGCAGCCTTCAGGTTCTTTTCTGCCAGTTCTTTTGTGAAACGGTGCTCCAGGGCGCTGCGTATGCCCTCAAGGGAGATTGCCCCTGAGGCGGCGGCAAAGGCGCCCAGGATAGTAGTGTTCACGATGGGGCGGCCCAGTGTCTCCATGGCCAGTTCTGTTGCGGGGATGGTCAATACCCTGGAGTTGAGGTCTAAGCCCAGGGCATCGGCCGATTTTTTGGTGTTTACCAGTACGAGGCCCTTCGGTTTAAGCCCGTCCAGTACAGGTTCAGTGGCCAGTAGGGTGGAGTCCTGGATTATTATGAAGTCGGGGTTA
>DATETB010000004.1:0-10757 GCA_035283825.1 Candidatus Brocadiales bacterium
ACGGTGTAAAGACCCTGTGCCTTGGCCAGTTTGGCCCCGTCTATGGCGTATTCCATCCAGATAGTAGGTTCGTTGTACGTCCAGGCTATCCCCTGGCACCCACCCTTACGGGCATAATTTACCAGTTCTTCCGGGGATAGCGGGGTGGTACGGACCGAGGCCTGTTCCAATCGGGTCATGCCCGAGGCAGATTCGCCAAGGTGAACATGGGCTATCTGCCAGTTCTGACAGTCGCCGCAGCGCATATTGCACCCCAGGGAGCCGATGGAATAGACGAGACTGCCCGGCCAGAAGTGGAAGAGGGGTTTCTTCTCTACGGGGTCTGCGCAGGCCGAGGAGACACAACCATAGATGAGGGAATAGAGCCTCCCCCCCTCGTTCTGCCTTACCCCGCAAAAACCCAGCTTGCCCGGTGCGATTACGCAGTGGTGGGGACAGAGGAAGCACTGTATTTTGTGGTCTTCCCCTGTGAGTTTATAGAAAAGGGCCTCGTGTTTAAACATGTCTGCTTACTCATAGTCCAGTATCACTATCTCTGGCGAATTGGGGAGACTGCCCTTGCTAAGACTGAGGGTATTACTCCCCACCTTACGGACGTTAGTCTTATCCTTGATGAAATGCTTGGTGCTGTACAATGTGAAGGTGCAGACGGGGGTCTTGTAGTGCATGGGGATAGCAATCTTTGGTCTGAGTTGTTCCAGCACCTCATTTGCCTCAAAGGGGCTTATGGTAGTAACTCCACCTATGGGGATCAACAAGACGTCTATCTGGCCCAGGGCCTTGATTTGCTCCTCAGAAAGGAGGTGGCCGAGGTCTCCCGTGTGGACAATCCTTAACCCTTCTAGCTGGAAAACGAATATAGAGTTGGGACCGTCTTTCTTCCCCCCTTTGTTGTCGTGGTACGTAAAGACGTTGGAAATGGTAACGTCTTTTACGGTCTCCTCTATCCTTTCCCAGTCCTTGCCGTCCGTGGTAAGCCCTCTGATAACCTTAGGTCTACTACGATAGGGCCTGACGTAGTTATGGTCAAAATGTTCGTGACTTATGGTAATTATATCGGGCATCACCTCTGGCAGGGGATAGCCGGTCTCTTCTCCCAGGGGGTCTGTGAGTATCTTCGTGCCTTGAGAGGACTCAATGAGAAAACAGGAGTGGCCGAACCACTTTATCGTCACCTCACCAAAAGAGAGGCTACTCCAGGAAACTATGAAGACAAACAGCAGTAGGGGCAGGTTTAAAACCTGCCGGTAATTAGCCAGGGCAAAGCCTCCCGGGGTACGATAGGCAGTCTTCTTCATCCAGTAATCCCCTTTTAATCTTGTTTGATGTAGGGGCGACCGGCCGGTCGCCCCTACGAGACGTTCTAAAAACCCTTCATTTCCACTATAAAGACTTGTGGTAAGCAGAGTGAATCCATTGACGAGTCTCCACCACGGACTCAGTACCTGTAACGCTGGGCGATGGGCATCCTGCGGCCGGAACCAAAGGCCTTAGAGGTAATCCTCAGGCCGGGAGGGGACTGCTTCCTCTTATACTCGTTTCTATCCACCAGCTCTATTACCTGCCTGACCAGGGCCTCCCCGTAGCCGAGGGAGACTATCTCCTCCAGTTCCTTAGCCTCCTCTACGTAGGCCTTTAATATACCATCCAGGGTAGGATAAGGGGGCAGTGTATCCTGGTCTGTCTGGTTGGGCCGTAGTTCGGCCGAGGGGACCTTCTCTATACTGTTCCTGGGGATGACCTCCCGTTCCCTGTTAATGTGCTGTGCCAACTGGTAGACCATAGTCTTGGGCACGTCGGCCATCACGGCGAACCCTCCACAGAGGTCGCCGTAGAGGGTGCAGTATCCACAGGCCAGCTCAGACTTGTTCCCCGTTGCCACCAGGAGGTGGTTAAACTTATTGGACAGGGTCATAAGGATGCTCCCACGTACCCTGGCCTGGAGGTTCTCTTCCGCCGTGCCGAAGGGAAGCCCCTTAAACTCTTCTTTAAAGGACTCCATATATTTTTCATAGACGGACTGAATGGATATTAGCTTCAGGGGTATGCCCAGGTTTTGGGCCAGTTCCCTGGCATCCTCCACACTCCCTTTGGAGGAGAACTGGGAGGGCATGGAGACTCCCACCACGTTCTCCTTGCCCAGGGCGGCCACGCTCAGACACGCCACCACGGCGGAGTCTATGCCGCCGCTGAGGCCCATTATAGCAGACTTAAACCCGCACTTCCTTGCATAATCCCCAAGCCCCAATACCAGGGCCTTGTAGACGGATTCTACGGGGTCTGCCTCTACGGCCAGTACTGCCTTTAAGGGGGACTTGAGGTCAACTACCACCAGGTCTTCTTCAAAATCTCCGGCCCTGGCCACCACCCTGCCCCAGTTGTCTATCACACAACTCCCCCCCTCATAGATGAGTTCATCGTTCCCCCCCACCATGTTCACGTATACCAGTTCGGTGTTGTAGAGGGCGGCCCTCTGGGAGAGGGTCTTGAGCCTGGTCTTGTGTTCTTCAAAGGAATAGGGGAAGGCGGCCATGTTTATTATCATCCTTGCCCCCTGGGCAACGAGCGAACGGGTGGGGCCTGCCTCCCTCAGTAATTCTTCCCCTAGCGTAATGCCTATCTTCCTCCCCATAAACTCTACGATGGAGGCGGCGGGGTCTGACTCAAAATATCTGGCCTCGTCAAATACGTCGTAGGTAGACAGCAGGAACTTGTGATGTACGGAGAAGACCTTTCTATCCTTTATGAAGGCCACTGCATTATAAAGGGGTTTTCCGCCCTTGGGACTGCGGGTGTCTACAAAACCAATAAGTGCGGCCACGCCTGCCACCCCATTCGCCAGCCTCTCCAGGGCCTCCAGGTTATCCTGAATCACCCCCGGGTGCTCAAGGAGGTCCTTGGCGGGCGAACCCACCAGTGCCATCTCTGGAAAGACCACCAAGTCGGCCCCCTTCTCCCTGGCCTTCTCTATGAAAGAGGCTATCCTCTGGACGTTCTCCTTAAAGGCGGCTACCGTGGGGTTTATCTGTGCAAGGGCGATTTTCATTGGTGGAAAACTAGTTTTCTATTGTTTTAGTGGTAGTATGTTTCCGTGCTATCTTTTCTTTCATATGGGCTACAGAAACCGTAGGCCAGGCGGATTCTTTCTGATGAAGCCTTAACATATCCGCAAATGCGTGCAAATTGTATTCACATTCTTCTGCCAATTTTGCTCCTGCTTCACGAACTTCCTCAACAATAGGGTCTTTCCACATTTCAATCCTCCTTTGGATAGGATGTTAATTCTTCAGGTGTGCATATTATTGGGGTTTCATAGCCCCATTGTTTATTCAATTTGGAAAGGCGTAAAATAGTATTGGCATTTGCTAGATGGGTGCAATTCCATGTGGCCATAAAGTCTATTTCATAAATTACCGCAAAGGCTAAATGAAATGCATCCCGTATTGCTTTGGCAGAAAAATGTAGTGATTCAAAATATCTTTTTGCCAGTCTTTCTACTTCGTCGTTCATTTCAAGTATAGGAATTCCCTGAAGAACTTCAACCCTCTTTTCTGTCATTTCAGATTCTCCACGTTTAATTTCATCAAGAACAACTTGAGAAATAAACATTTCATATAGGTGGCGATGATCGTTCCACCATTCTCTTGTTAACTGCTGATGGGCAAGTACTATCACGTCCCTGGTCGATTTCGCAACAAGATAACTTGGAATAGTAGTCTCAAGATATAAGGTTGGCATTTTCCTATATTACAAGCTCTATGTGACAAAGTTACGCAGGGTAAGTCGTTTCCTATTGACCTCCTCTATGGCAGAGGCTATCCTCTGGACGTTCTCCTTAAAGGCGGCTACCGTGGGGTTTATCTGTGCAAGGGCGATTTTCATTTTTTGTATTGTACCATCTTTTATTCGCAACTACCCGTTACTTCAATCTCAGTCTACCACATCCTTACTATACTTGCTGGATAACAATCTCCTATCTTCATTGCCTAGTCTCACCCCCTCCTCAGCCCCTCCTCCGTACGCCTCTTTAGTTCCTCCAGTCTCTGACTCTTTCGGACGGGGTATCCGCCTGAGGTGGACTCCACCTTCAGTCTCTTTAGCCCTTCGGGTAGATGGGAGAGGGATTCCAGTGTCCTATCCTGTATGTCCTTCAAATCTGGTGGCTCCTTGCATAGCTTACCCTTGTGCATTACCGGTTCAAGGAGGGGTTGCCCTCCGATATCCTCCTTCTCCACTCCGATAACGTCCCTCTCATAAACCCCACCAGGGTTAAGAAAACGATAGACCTGTTTACTTGAGGGATAAAAGACCTTGTCCTCACTGAACTTCATCCTGGGGACGTGCCGTCCGTAACGTTCCTGCTCCACCAGCTTGTAGATGCCCCCCAGGGCTGGCTGGTCCCTGGAGGTAACCATCTCGGTGCCTACGCCGAAGATGTCTATGGGGGCATCGTTTCGCATCAGCTCATCTATCCTGTCCTCGTTGAGGTCCCCACTGGCCATAATCTTGACATGCCCCAGACCCCCCTCGTCCAGGATTTTTCTGACCCCCTTGCTCAGGGACAACAGGTCTCCACTGTCCAGCCTCACGGCCAGGAGCTTATCTCCTATATTTAGTTCTTTGGCCAGGCGGGCGGCCCGCAGGGTGTCGTAGGTATCAATGAGGAGGGCCGTGTTTTCCGGGAAGGCCCTGTAAAAGGCACGGAAGGACTCTTCCTCCGTATCAAAGGCCATGACCCAGGAGTGGGCCATGGTGCCCAGGACGGGGATACCCAGTTGCTGACCTGCCAGGACATTAGAGGTGGACTGGCACCCCCCTATAAAGCAGGCCCTGGCCGCAAGCACTGCCGCCTGCGGGCCGTGGGCCCTCCTGCTCCCGAAGTCCACCACCTCCCTCCCCCTGGCCGCAAGCACCACCCTGACCGCCTTGGAGGCTATAAGGGTCTGGAAATTTATGGTAGCCAGCAGGTAGGTCTCTACAAGCTGGGCCTCTATCATCGGGGCTGTTACCCTTAGAAGGGGTTCTTCGGCAAATACGGGTGTACCCTCCGGGATGGCGAAGACCTCACCGCTGAAGCGAAATTTTTTTAGGTAACTAAAGAAGTCCTTGTGGACGTGTTTGAAAGTAGGGTGACGTCTTATGTACTCTATGGCCTCCCTGGAGAAGCGGAGGTGTGTAAGATAATGTAGGGCCTGTTCAAGCCCGGCGGCTACAAGGAAAGGACGGTTTTCGGGCAACCTCCTGATAAAGAGCTCAAAGGTGGCGGGGTGGTTCATATCGTTCTGGAGGTAACCCGCCGCCATGGTGAGCTGGTAGAAATCAGTTACCAACCCAAGGTTATCCTCATTTATGAATAAGGGTTTAGGCTCCCTCAAGGGCCACTCCTCTGTTATTGTTCATGTATGTGGCAGATTCGGAGGGTTTTAAATATAGACAATTCTGTGTGGTTTGTAAATATGAAAGTAACTGGCTGAGCGAAGCGAAGAATCTCAAGGCTAGACCCTTCGCTCCGCTCAGGGTGACACCCAGTAGGGTGCGTCTAGACGCACCCTACTGGGTAGTGGGGCACAAACTTCTAGCAAATTCCTATTGACCTTCCCAACATAATTGGTATATCATACCCACAGTGAAGGCCAGGCTTATACGGCATGACAAAGGACGTGATGTAGATGGTAACCTCGCAGAGGTCAAGATGTGGGAAGTTAAGGCCACCCCCGACAGACCACACGGCTATAAGTATTCCCTGGTCTACGTCGTTAAGGGTGAGCGGGTTATAGGCTATGACAATGCAGAGGGCAAGGGAGATCACAGGCATTATGGAGACAAGATAGAGCCTTATAAGTTTGAGGGCCTGAAGAAGCTAGCAGACGACTTTTACTCAGATGTTCAGAAATATAGGGAGAGGAAACTATGAGGGTTAAAAGGGTAAGGATAGGGATAAAAAGCCTTAAGGAAATGCTCCAGGACTTTGTCAGGACGGGCAAGGCCATAGAGAGGGGGGAGAAGGTCAAGAAACATGTAGGAGTCTACTTTGAGGATACAGAGGCATTCAGGAAGGCCCTGACCCCAAAGAGGCTTGAACTCCTGAGGTTGATAAAGAAACATCACCCCAAGACCATGCACAGCCTTTCTAAGCTGGCAGGCAGGGACATGAAGAACGTGGCCCAGGACGTGGAGCTACTACGAAATCTTGGCCTGGTGAGCACCAAAAAGGAGAAAAAGGGGAGGAAAGAGGTATCCCCTAGCGTTGACTACGACGCCATAGAACTGATGATAGCAGTTTGACATTGGAACAAAAATAGAAAAACGTACCTGCGTTCGTTTTTTTAAAGAGGCGTAAATAATCTTTTATTTTTTGCCTTAATTTTTACGGTGGGCGTATACAATATAATTACATAGAGAGTTCTGAGAAAGTAGTCTTAATTATCAATTTAAGGGTAGCCGCAGGCTTTAGCCTGCGTTATACGCACCCATAAAGGGTGCGGCTACATTTATACCTCCTATTTTGACACTTTTTCAGAGGTCTCATATAATAAATAAAAGCAAAGACAAACTTTGGCTTGAAAAATTGACGGTTAATAAGAACCGTCCTTTTCCAGGGGTGGAAACTATTTTAACTTGAGAAAAAAGAGAGCCTGAACGAGTCTCCAGATTGGTGAGAGGGTTGTGTCAACAACATAAGGAGAGTGTTTTATGTCCATCAAGAAAAAACCCAGCGAGCCTGAAGCGCATGTTGATTTCATTGGGGTTTTAAAACCCGAACACGAACCTTTTCTGGTAAAACCAGACCCCACAAATATAAACTACATCCTTTTCACAAAGGGTGAGATACCTGAACATATCCTTCAGGGGATCCAAAATTATTACTTAGACCCAAGCAGACCAAAGCCTAAGTTGTTAGAAAATATACTATCTTTTGAAAGGTCTAATTTACTCCCTCCACCAGAGCACACCAGGCTTAAACGTAGGTTAGAGGAAAGATTCCCTGGGCTGTTGCAGGAACTTATTAATCGGGAGGGAGTGGAGAAGGCCACAGAGACCCTACAGAAGAAGGAAGAGCGTCCTGATACTCAAAGTCCAAAGCCTTCATTAACTACTTTTAAAAAAATACTTTTCGCCGGTGTATTGACTCTTATCGTTATATTATTATTTTTTACTCCAATAGGTATCTTGATAGCTTTAGTTATCAATTATCTCTTTTTCCGCTTCCTTAACTTCCTTTATACTGAGGACGCTGCTGCCATTGGTATCCTTCTCACCGTCATTATGTTTTTAGCTTGGGTTTTTAATTGGCTTATTAAGAAATTTAAAAGGAGTAGGGATTAAATCTAAAATATACACTTTACATATTGGAAATGGGACGGTTCTATTTTTGTTCATTTTCATCCTTCCTCGCCTGCTATTTGGTTCTATCACAGCCTTTTCCGTTTTTCGTCATTTAATAGAACCGTCTCTTTTTCTCCCTAGGTTTGCCCAGCATATGTCATTGTGAGCGAAGCGAAGCAATCCCCCAATTGAAAAAGAGATTGCTTCGGGCTAAGGCCCTCGCAATGACAACCTTCGGGGCTTCGCCCCTCGCAATGACACGTTGGGACTTTTTCAGAACTCTCAATATATGTAGTGCTCCCTAAAAAGTCAACATTTTAAGGAGCAGTCGTCCTTTCTCTCTTCAGGAGTATTGCCAGCCTATTGATGGAGGCGGTAGCCTCCTCTTCCTGTCCCACCTCTTTGTATAGTGTTGAGAGCCTCTGGTGGACGACGGGGTTGAAGGGGTTGATGTGGCTGGCCTCAAGGTAGTTCTCAATGGCCCTCTGGGGCTCTCCCTTCCTTTTATGCAGTTCCCCCAGGGTGACGTAAGTAGAGACATAATCAGGGTAGCTGTTTATGGTCTCATTCAACAGCCCCTCGGCCTCTTCCAGACGGCCGTTAAATAAGTAGGAATTGGCCAGCTTATTTAGTACCTGCGGAGAGCCGAGGCCGGAGTGTTGGTATGCCTTCTCATACTCAAGGAGGGCCGCATCGGGGCGGTTCTCCTCACTGAGCGTATCTCCCAGCGTGGTGAATCGCCTCGTCTCCTCGGCCTCTATCTCCATGGGGCTATCCTCTTTCTTCCCCGGCTCCTTTATCTTGGTAGCCATGACCTGGAGACCCGGTATCTTGCTTAACCCCAGACCATGCAGGTAGGAATGCCACTCCCTTTGGAAATCATCAAATGAGGTGGCAAGGCCGTCTGCCACCGCCTCTTCCACGCCCTTCCCGCCTTTTATCCCCTGGAGTATCTCATTGAGGAGGGGGTAGCCTCCTCTCTTTACTATATATCTGATGGAAGAGAGTACCTCTGCAAAGGCCAGGGCGGCGTCTTCCCTGCTCTTGAGCTTGGCTATAGAGGGGTGCATCTCCTCAAAGGTAATAAAGGAGTCCCTCTCCAGGGCCTGGGCCAGGAGGTGCCTCTGTAGCGGGGTGAGGTCTCTCCCCCCGGCAGATTTCCATCTGGACTCCTCAAACTTGGCCAACCCCTCGTGGAACCAGATGGGGGTGAGGTTGCGGGTCTTGTGGCTTATGACGTAATGGACGTACTCATGGGCCAGGGTATCCATCCAGGGATAACCCCTGAGTAAGAGCCTGGGGGAGAGTACCATGAGGCGGTTAAAGTGGCAGATGGCTACTGCCCCTGAGGTCTCTATCTCTTTCCTGGTCAGGGTGCTTGCCGCTGAGAAGGACTCCAGGGTGGGATATATCTCTACTACGACCTTATCCTTCGGGGAGAAATCAAGGTCTTTACCTATCTCCAGATAGGCCTTTTCCAGGGCCTCCTGGGCGTAATCCAGGAGTACCTCGTCTTTGCCTGGGGTGTAGCGGAGGAGGAAATGGGGGGTAGGATACTCCGCAAAGTCCCTGGCCGTCCCATATATACGGGTGAGGAAGACGAGGAACTCCCTGCCTTCAGGGTAATCTTTGGGACGCCCTTCCAGTAGCTTTATGGCCCCGTTGTAATCCCCCAGGTAGAACTTTACCTTTGACGCCAGATACAGGGCCTCCGGGCTGTCTCCATAGAGGCCCACCAGGGTACGGGACGCCTCCTCGGCCTCTTCTATTTCCCAGCGGGTCAGGTGTTCGTCCCCCAGGCGATAGAGTTCATAGGGGGTCTGGGGGTCTGAGGCCCACAAGTCTGACGGCAGTAGGCAGTAGGCAGTAAGTAGTAGGCAGTAGGCGGTCGTAGCCGCAGGCTTTAGCCTGCGGGATAATAAGCAGTAGACAGTAGACAGTAAAAATCTTTTCATGCCTGTTTCCATTCCATTTGAGACTTCTGCAAAACCCAAAATTTTGAAATCATTTGGGTTGACACGTAGGTCAACCCCTACTCAACCAATTTCCTATAGTAGTCCTTATTCAGTTCCTGATACTTCTGGGGCAGGCCCTGTTTCATGGCGTCCAGGATGTCCTGGCGAAACTCCTTGGGTACCTTGTAGGCCTCGGCAGTGGGTATCTTTACCTCCTCCAGGGAGAAGCCCCTGTCTCCGTCTTCCCCCAGGTCTCTACGTCGCATGACGTACTGCGGCATGGGCAATCCCCTGGACATCATCCCCTTTGCGAGCCTTTCCATAGACCCCCCAAGCCCCTTCCTGGCCTGGGCCAGTTCATGCAGGGCCTCTCTCTCCTCCGTCAGAGACTGGGGGGCGTCCTCCCCGGAGAGTCTTTGTGTGGCCTTCCCCATGTGGCCCTCAGCCTCTTTCAGATGCCCTGTGGACTCTCCACCCATGACAGGATTACCCTGGGAGAGCTTCTCAAGGGATTGGCTCAGCGTCTGGGCCTGATTCCCCAGCTCCTCCTGCCTGCCTGCCTGTCCTTTAAAGGTCTCCTTTTCCTCCTGCGTCAACGTCTTACTACGCTCCTCAAAGGCGTCGGCAACGGATTCCAACTCCTTTACCATCTCCTCCCCTAACTTCCTGGCGGTGGAGAGGTGCTCGGAGGATTTTTCATTAAACTCCTCTGCCTCCCGGTTGGGTAGACCCCTGGGAGAGGCCCGCTTCATCTCCGAGTCCCAGTATCTTAAATCCTTGAGGCTCTGACGGGACATCTCCAGTGACTCCTTGAAATCCTGTCCCTTCAACACCTCCTCCTGCTGGGCCAGCTTTTCCTTAAGGTTGGGGAGTGCCTCAGAGAGGGCGTCGTAGGCGTCTATCATGGGGTCCTTCCGCTTCGCCTGGTTCAGACGGGCCATCTTCTCGCTGAGCTTCTCCATATCCTCCCGGCTCATCTGTTGTCCCATAGGGGGCAGAAAAGGCCAGCCCTCCCTCCTCCCCCTGTCCTTGAGCATCTTTGAGACCTCCTTTTCCTGGGCAGAATATTCCTTTAGCTCCGGGTGGCTGTGCAGGCGGTCCTCCAGTTGGCCCAGTTCCTCCTGCATCTTCTCAAGCCTTTTCTCCTGCCGCTGGAGGATACCTTCCAGGGTACCGTCCATTTTTTCCTGGGTCCTGGACTGTATGTCCTTCTTCAGTTTTTCGGTAGACTGGGCCAGGCGTTTCTCGTTTTCCTCCAGGTCTTTGAGCCTCTTGTCCAGGTTCTGCATCTTCTGCAGGGCCTCAGAGTAGGTAGAGTCCACGTACTGTTGGGCGCTCTGGCCCATCTGCTGGAGCATCTTTTCCATAGAGTCCAGTGCCTTGAGGGCGGACTGGAGGGCCTTCTCCACGTCTCCACTCTCCAGGGCCTTCCTCATCTCTTCCAATTCCCTGGCCAGCTCCACATCGGCCAGGTTC
>DATETB010000005.1:0-15549 GCA_035283825.1 Candidatus Brocadiales bacterium
CCTCTTGCCATCAGGGCTGAAGATGGGGGTGCCTCTCCCAATGCCATCGTACTGCTTTTCCTCTTTCCCATCCACGACTGCGAACCACTTATTGCCCACTATAGCCCCATAAGCCACCCGCTTGCTATCGGGGCTGAAGATGAGGGTGCCTGCCACAATGTCGTCGTACTGCTTTTCCTCTTTCCCATCCACGACTACAAACCGCTTATTGCCCACTTGCGCCCAATAAGCCACCCGCTTGCCATCAGGGCTTACTGTGAGCGTATTTTTTATCCAGGAAGAAAGGTCAATCTGGGCAATGAGTCTCTCAGATACTCCCCTGTTCTCAGATTTTTCCTGTGCAAAGACCTTTATGCCCACACAAACAAGAAGAACAGACAGGCATAACGCCATACCTTTTTGAAGCATTTGTATCTTCCTTTCCAGCCAATGGCATATAAATTTTTCCCCTCTCCACCCCAGGCCGGGCCGCCCCTACTTATCATTTTGTCCAGTAACACCTCTGGTCTCCGCCTCTACCCAACTGAGATAATCCTCCGAGCCTTGCGCTATGGGCAAAAACAGCACCTCCGGTACCTGATAGCTATGGAGTTCCTTGACACGTCTGACTACTGAAGGGAAGAGGCCCTTCTTAGTCTTGGCAATAATGAGGGTCTCCTTGTCGTCGCATATCTTTCCCTGCCAGTGATATATTGACTGGATAGGAGATACGATGTTAGCACAGGCAAACAGCCTCTCTTCTACCATGGTGCGGGCTATCTTCTGTGCCTCTTCCTGGGAAGAGGCGGTAATCAAGACCACGGCATATTCGGTCACGGTTCGCTCCTTTTTTTGACAGTCTCTGGAGTCCCCACCCAGGGCGCTGGGTCGGCCAGACAGCATATAGACCCCACCTGGAGATGTCAAGGATTGTAAATAATTCAGCGATAAGGGTATTACACTAAATATCTGCAATTACAGGATTTAACACAACACAAGGCTTGCCTCGTTACTTGCCGAACAGGCCTTTGGGTGGTATACTTATAATGTACTGGGTTAATTTGGTGTGGGGTTATGAAGTTAGGAGGTGTGTGTCATGTTAGCAACCCTGAGTACCTATGTCAACCTTTACACCGCAGTCCATACGTTAGTGTTTTTGCTACTCCTGGGTTACCTACTCAGGTGGTGGTATCAGGTAAGCTACTATGCGTATGGCGCAGTGGTACTCCTGGCGGCCTTTTTCCTTGGCCTCGGGTACCTGGCAGTAGTGCGGTTTGGCCTTAGCCCATACCTGGTAGGGGGGATATATGCCACTATCCTGATAGGATATGTAGGTGCCAGGTGGTACCACATCTCTTGGAAGGACCTAATGGGCAGATTTTATCCCACCGCAAAAACAACTTAGGTTCTTCCAACAGTCGGGGCTAGGGATTAGGGGCCAGGGGTTAGGAGATGGTATGTAGACCTTGACCCCCTAATCCCTATTTTTTTATTTGTTCCTGTAAGGGCCACCTTCATCTAGCAGGTATTCCTGCACGTTCTCCTTGTACTTAACGTAGAAGGACTTCTGCCCGTCCGTTTCTATAATAATAGGACCGGCAGTTGTGACCTGTACCTTCCCGGTCTCCGGGTGCGGTCTGGAAGAGATGAAACCGTCCTGCCCCCCCGTTTGATATACGTCACTCCCCACTGGCTTCCCCGAGGCGGGGTCTCTAAAACCCAGGAGTTTTTCTGCCGTCTCCCTGTGGGGCATGCCGTAACCCCTGCCGCAGGAGATGATTGAGACCTCTGGTCGTAAGGCCTCTACCAGCTCAAGCCTTGAGGCCCATACGGAGCCGTGGTCACTTACCTTGCAGACCTCTACCTCCCTCAATCTATGGAGAAACCTTGACTCAATATCCCTGAGAGTCCCCCGCTGATAGCCACAGACGTCCCCCCCAAAATACATATCAAATTTATCGTAGTGGAGTACGAAGACTATGGAGAAATTGTGCTCACTGGCCTCCCTCTGCTCCGCCGGGTCATGGAGGATAATGTCCCCTTTCCCCCGGTCAAACTGGCTGTTGAAGGCTATCACGTCTATAAGTATCCCATCCCCCAGGTCAATTTGGGACGGCTGCTCCCTGGAACGGAATTCTATCGTCTCACGGCGGAGGCCGCTGGTCTTGACCCACTCGCCGTATTTTTGACAAAGGGGGGAATCAGAGATTATATCCAGACCCCTATCAATGACCTTGCGTATACTTATCCCTGCCTGACGGTGGAGATGGAAAAGCCCTGTAGGGAGGATATCCCTGGGCCAGCCGAGGTGGTCCTCGTGATAATGGGTGATAAGGAGGTAATCAATGGCTTGCCTGTTTAACCCCTGTCCGAGGTAATTGTAGAGGATGGAGGCCTCGTTGCCGGGCTTTTGGGGGTCTTCTCCCACGTCCACGACCAGGAGCTTCCCACTGGGGGACTCCACAATAATACAGTCAGCCTGCCCCACATCCAAGACGTGGACACGCAGTGGTCTACCTGTAGCCGCGGCGGCCGTGGGCGCCGTGGAGAAGAATAGACCCATAGCCACCAGCAGGTATGCCCCATACAAATACGGTGAGGGATAAAGGATTCTGCAAGGCATCCTGTCTTGCTACCGCTTCTTAACCTCCCTGCCAGTGATGGGATAGAGGATACTGCCCAGTTCCTCCACCTTACTATCCACGGACTTGAGAGTTTCACTAAATCTTACTACCTCTGCATCCAGCTTCTGCACCCTTTCCATCAGGGCAACCACACCACTCTCCTGGGTCGTTGCATCTCTATGTACGTCCTTTTCAAGCCTGGTCATAGCCTCCTGGGTTTTTGATGAAAACTCATGCAGGGTTGCGTCCAGATGACCTAAGTCGTGCCTCAGGGCGTCTAATCTTGCCTCGTAGTCCTTAAGGACGTCCTGGAGGGCGGCCAATTGGGCCTTGTCTTCTTTTGTAGAGCGAACCCCTTCTTCAAGGGTGGCCACCCTGGCCTTGTTATCTGCTACGTCCTTATCAATAGCCTGGACACGGGTCTTTATCTCTCCGGTCTGGCCGGCGACGTAATCCTTTACCCACGTCTCATTAACACAGCTAGAAAGGAGGCAAAGTAAAGACAGTGCTGCTAAAAGTTTTTGTGGCATCTTATTATGTCCTGTAAAAAAGGGTTAAAGAAATCCAGCCGGGTGTGTCAGTATGCACCTGTTACTTTTTAGGGGCGGCCGAAGGAGCAGGTGCCGGCGGCTGCTGGGCTGCCTGGATTTCCAACCTCTTGCTGAGCAGGTCAATGCCCTTCTGAAGGTTTAATACCACCGGACCCAGTCTGCCGAACTTTTCCTTGATTTCATCTACGTCCTTCTGTAACCCTTTAATCTCTTTCTCCACGTCCTGGCGTACCCCTGTCACTTCGGCCTTGTAGCCCTGGCTTATGTCAGTAAGGCTTTTAGATACATCTTCCGTTTTCCCCTGAAGGGCACCGAGCTTAGCATCCACGCCAGTAACGTCTTTTCTAAGGGCCTCTACCTGTGCCTTGTTGTCCATTAGACCCTGTTCCAGGGGCTGAAGCCTCTCTCTGAACTCCGTTTTTACGGATACGTTCTCCCTGCTTACGTAATCCTTCACCCACCGCTGGGATGTGGTACTACAACCCAGGGTAAGGCATAACCCAAAAAGACCTATGAAGAGTACTTGTTTTGTCATCTCTCCCTCCCTTTATCTTGCATCTCCATTTCCTCTTCTAAGATTTCTGGAGGCGCTTCCGACCTACCAATAATAGTTTTTAGTCGTTTCGTAATGGTTTTAGCCCATGTACTTCTAGTAGTTTCAATGCCAGACTGCTCCCCCTCTTTACGTGTCCCAATCTCTTTCACCGGGGCTACCGGGGTAACTACTGGTTCACTCATGGCGGCCTGCGGTCTTTTATTAATGGTTTCCATATCGGTTTGAATTTGTATTAATTCCAGACGGTGCTCCTGGAGGTCTTCCACCGAACCTTCCATTTTCCCTTCTAACTTTCTCAAGTTCCCATCCAGTTCAGCCACCTTCTGTACCAGTTCGGGATGAAGTTTCTTGGTGTCTTCCACAAGACCTATCAATTTCTTTAGGTCTGCTTCTAATTCCATCACCTTCTTTTCCGCCACTTCCCATTTCTTGTCATACACTGATACAACATCCACGCGGGGCCGTTCCGCCTCCTTAACGGCTTGCAGTTCAGCCACTTTTTGACTCAGCTCCGCCAATTTCTTATCCTCCGACGATGCAGTCGCTCTCATGGCCTGCAGTTCATCCGCTATCCTCTTTTGCTCCACAGTAATCGTGGCCATCTGGGTCTTGATATCGGTCATGGCCTTTTCCGTGGGATAGACCTCTTCTGTTACTATATCCTTGACCCCTGCCAGTTCGTGCTGTACATAGCCGCGTACCCATTGCTCAGAGACACAACCGGTGAGCAGAAAACAAAGGATGACCAGATAATACAACGCCTTCAATTCTCAGCTCCTTCGCCGCACTCAGCCCATGCCTCAAAAGGACTCGGAAAGCCTCTTGGCAACCAGGGCTACAATGAGATAGGCCATCACCGAGACTGAAAGGGCCTTCCACATCTCCCACCTGGGCAAGAGGAATATCGCCAACCCCACGTAACAGAGCCATGCGGGGGTAAACAGGACGAGTCCCTTACCGTAGGATACGGAGGCCAGCATCCCGCCCTCTTTATATATAAGGATAAAGGTTACAAGGCTCAGACATGGCAGCGTTGCAATAAAGGACGATAACAGGGTCCGCTTTGTGGCCCCGAAATAGGATACCAGACAGACTATACATCCGCCCAGTAAAAAGTAAAGAAAATATTTAAGGCCCAACTCAGTCTCCCGCTCCCTCTACTATCCCTTCAACCAATATGTCCTCTGCAAGCCTTGTTACCTGCACCTCTTTTAATCTCATACACTCCTTTATGCAGGCCACCCCCGTACCCCCCACAGGAGATTTGGCCTCCACCCCTCCTATAACCTTCGGAGATACGAACACCATTACCTTGTCCACTAAACCCTTCTCAAAGAAAGAGGCCGTGAGACTGCCGCCTCCTTCCAGAAGCACGTTGGTGCACTTCCATTGCCCCAGGACCTTAAGGAACTCTGCAGGGTCAACACCCCTTTCATCACCCTTGAGGACTACCACCCCGCAACCTGCCTTTCTCAGGGCCTCCACCCTCTCTCCGGGTGCAGAGGCAGTGGTGGCTATTATTACCTCTGATTCCCCCAGGCTGGCAAGCAATTTACAGCCTTTGGGTAATCGTGCTTGAGAGTCTAACACTATCCTCCTTGGATTTCTCCCCCCAGGGATACGAGAAGTTAAGAGTGGGTCATCCCTGAGGACGGTATTGATTCCCACCACCACCGCATCCACCTGAGACCTGACTTTATGGACGTATCCCCTTGACTCTTCAGAGGAGAACCATCGGGAATCCCCCGTATGGGTAGCAGTCTTGCCATCCAGACTCATGGCCCACTTGGCAATAACATAAGGCATACCAGTAGTCATCAGCTTAAAGAAAGGGGCATTCAGCCTTTTTGAGTCTTCCTCTAGTACACCCTCCACCACCTCAACCCCGGCCTCCAGTAACCCCTGCCTCCCCATGCACGACGTCAAAGGATTGGGGTCTATGAGAGGGAAAATGACCTTCCTTATGCCAGAACTGACGATCTTTTCTACACAGGGAGGGGTCTTACCCTGATGGGCACAAGGCTCAAGGGTCACGTAAAGGGTCGCCCCCCTCGCCTTAGCCCCGGCCCTCTCCAGCGCCACCACCTCCGCATGGGGGCCGCCAAAGCCCTCATGCCAGCCCTCCGCCAGGACGTCCCCATTCTTCACCACCAGGGCGCCCACCATCGGGTTAGGCTCCACCCTCCCACGACCCCTCTGGGCCAGTTCAAGGGCCTTGTGCATGAAACGTTCGTCCTCGGTCATATTGAAACCTCTGCAAAACGAGTAGCCGCAGGTCATGTCACGCCGTAGGCGGATCTGCCTTCGGCATGACCTGAGGCAGATTCGCCCCTGGCGAACTTTAGCCTGCGACAACTCGCAACCTAAAGGTTGCGGCTACTTCCCTGTCTCACCCTCTCAAGTTCCTCAAAATACCCCGGAAAGGTCTTGGCTACGCAGGCGGGATCCTTTATCACTATCCCAGGAACCCTCAGCCCTACCAGGGCAAAGCTCATGGCCATCCTGTGGTCGCCGTAGGTCTCTATCCTTGCTGGATTAAGATTACGCCTGCCGGGTTCAATCTCAAAACCGTCCTCGTACTCCCTGACCCCTGCCCCCAATCTCTCCAGTTCAGTTGCTACTGCACGGATACGGTCAGTCTCCTTTATCCTGAGGTTGGCCACGTTTCTTATACGTGTCTTACCCTGGGCGAAGAGGGCAACCACTGCCAGGGTCTGGGCCAGGTCGGGGCAATCCCTCAAATCCACCTCAATCCCCTTCATAGAATCCCCCTCTAGTTCCACCCAGCCATCCCCCCATCTTACCTTTGAGCCCATTTCTTCAAGGATATCCACAAACCTGATATCCCCCTGGAGGGAGTCCCTGGAAAGCCCATGCACCCGTACCTTGCCCGACGTAATGGCCGCTCCAGCCAGGAAATAGGAGGCGTTGGTGGCGTCCCCTTCTATCTTGTAGTGCAGGGGGCTGTACTTCTGACCAGCCTTTACCTGTAGGGGCGTGTTGTAATACGCCCCTACGGCCAATACCCCAAACCTCTTCATTAGCCTTAGGGTCATGTCCACGTAGGGTCTGGAGACCAGTTCCCCTACGACCTCAATCTCCACGTCCTTCCGTGCATAGGGGGCGCTCAAGAGGACGGCAGTAAAGTACTGACTGCTCAGGTCGCCCTTCATCCTAGCCTGCCCGCCTTCCAATCCCCTGGCCTTTATTATTACGGGAGGACAGCCATTATTGAACCGACTCTTGACGTCCGCCCCCAACTGGTTCAGGCAGTCCAGTAGGTCCTGTATGGGACGCTGTCTCATCCGCTCTATACCATCAATCTCATACTCCCCAACGCCTGCGGTGTTGCCGCCCAGGGTAAGCATGGCCGTAAGGAACCGCATGGCAGTACCGGCATTGCCCACGAATAGCCTGGCCTTCTTTGATGGGATGAGGCCTCCAAGCCCCTTTACCTTGAACTGCTTCTCCCTTTTATCCTCATCTATAGAAAAACCCAGTCCCCTCAAGGCAGAGGCCATGTAGTCTGTATCTTCGCTAAAGAGGGCGTTACTTAGCGTAGACTCCCCCTGGGCGAGGGTGGCCATGAGGAGGGCCCTGTTGGTCAGGCTCTTGGAGCCTGGGAGATAGACCTCTCCCACCACCCTGCCCGGACGTATCTCAAGTTCGGTAGCCCCGGTTAGAACCCCTTTATCGGGGGTGGTCCTGCCGCTCAATGTATTAGCTCCCGGTAATAATTTGCCGTAGATTCAGGATGTCCCTGACACAGATACATACCCAACTGCTCATAACCACCCATCTCCTGGGTCCAGGGCAGGATTTCCACGTACATTCCGCCAACGTCTCCCTCATGTATAACCCAGTTATAGGCCAGTTCCCTCCCCATCCTGGGCATAAGGATTTTTAGTGCAGACATAACATCACGGAGGGCCTCCCCAAGAGAATAAAGCTCTTTATCGCTAAGGTGGTGAAGATAATCCTTGGTGGGGCATCCGCCTAAGGCGGACAACGTGCCCTTACTATCCCTAAACAGAATCATGGCGTCAAGGGGCCTCCTCATGAAGTAAGGCACGAGGAGCACTACCCCTCCCTGGTATTCCTTCACATGATACTCTTTTGGATTATACTCCAATAAATATTGGGAGAACCCATGTCCGTGTTGTTCTTTAAAACGCTGGTTGTCCAGTATCTTGCGAGGTTTTACGTTGGTATGGACTATCTGGTGATGCCCATGTACTAAAGAGCCACCCACCAGCCTGCCCATATTCTTTATTACCCCAATATAACCGTAGTGATTGCCATCCGCATGTACGTGGCTCAAAGGCATGTCTGGGCCCGCAAAATGGAGGAGGTTTCTTTCCAGGATACACAACCTCTTCAGCACGATAAAGGTATCCTCCAATGGCATATTATCCAGGTCTTTACCATGAAGATTGCTGGGCCACTGGAGGAAGTGTGTCCCCCTGGCCTGCTGTCCAGTCCCATTAAAGGGGTCTTTGCTATCAGCCTCATTGCCAAAGGGATATGTTACGGGGAAAAGGTTCTTATTTATGAAGGTAAAACCCTCGGAGGTAGGGGTCATATCCACTATGCTGGTGGTCTTACCCTCACAGACCACACAACCACCGGATACGCTGTCATTTTTGGTGTCGTGAGGTCTCCTGGCCCTTGCCTCGGAGTACACGACCCTATCGCCGTTTCTGGGGTCTACCTGGAAGTGCCGCAGTGGGGCGTTCCTGGCGATTGCAGGGTCTGAACTTACACCCCGCAGCAGTTCCTCAGGATTAACTTTACTTATATCGTCAAATTCTACTAAGACGTCCTCTCTCTTAAGCTGGCGCATGGGGGTATTATATTTTTGGTCGCTGGATTCTACAAAACCCCAGCCACATCCGCCTGAGGCGGACTGGACTCCATATAAATATTGAATTTGTATTTTGCCTTAATATTCGTTATTTTAGATTATACATCAAGCAGGTAATACATCAAGGACGCACGTGCGAGACGAGCTCGCACGCTACAATAATATTATGGGATTGAGACAAGAGATTACTATAGGTTCCAGGGGCAGTAAACTGGCCCTAACCCAGACCAACTGGGTAAAGGCCCAGCTGGAGAGGTTAAACCCCCACCGCAAATTCTCTGTAGAGATAATCCATACCCGTGGAGACAAGATTACCGACGTGGCCTTATTCCGTATCGGCGGGAAGGGACTCTTTACCAAGGAACTAGAGGTGGCCCTACTGGAAGGCAAGATTGACCTGGCCGTCCACAGCCTGAAAGACCTCCCTACGGAACTCCCCCCCAATCTGGCCCTGGGGGCCATCCCGGAGAGGGAAGACCCCCATGACCTCCTCATAGGCGAGGGTCTACGGGGCCTGCGCCAGCTGCCTGCAGGCGCCAGGGTAGGCACCAGCAGTCTCCGGCGGAGGGCCCAGATTATGGCCATGAGGCCAGACATAGAGGTGGTGGACCTGAGAGGCAACCTGGATACAAGACTCAAGAAGCTAAAGACCCTGGGGCTTAATGCCATCATCGTAGCCAGGGCAGGGGTGAACCGTCTGGGTGTATCCCAGGACTCAGCCCACGCAATCCCTTACGAGGAGATGCTCCCTGCCGTAGGTCAGGGTGCATTGGCCATAGAGATACGCAGAGGAGATAAGGCCATAGAGGCCGTTGTCTCCCCTATGGACCATGTACCCACCCACCAGGCCGTAGAGGCAGAGAGGGCCCTGATGCTGGAACTCCAGGGGGGCTGCCAGGTGCCTATTGGGGCTATTGCCCACGTCAAGGAATCAACCATGAAGTTAGAAGCCGTTATCTGTTCCCTGGATGGCAAGAGGATAATAAGAGACTCAGGCAGTGGCCCCGTCACCAGGGCAAGGGAAATAGGGATAGGACTGGCTCAGAGACTGCTAAAATCGGGTGGTCGGGAGATACTTGAAGAGATTAGACAAATGACCCCGACAGAGAACCCTGCTTGAAAAGATATGGGTGACTCCAGAAGAGTTCCTTTTGTTGCCATTGTCGGAAGGAAGAAGATAGGCAAGACCAGCCTCATAGAGAGGCTACTCCCTTTACTGAAAAAAGGGGGTTACAGGGTTGGCGTCCTGAAGTATGACGTGAGGGAGTTCCAGATAGACTATCCGGGGAAAGACACCTACCGCTCTTGTCAGGCGGGGGCGGACAGCATCCTGATTTCTTCTTCCGATAAACTGGCCTTCATCAAGGGACTAGACTCTACGCCCCCCTTGAAAAGGCTCATAAATAAATACTTTTCCGATACTGACCTTGTGCTTATAGAGGGTTACAAGGGACACGACTGCCCTGAGATACACCTACTTGAGCCTTCAGAGGCGGCCTCCTGTAGCGTGCGACCTCGTGTCGCACGCCACATGCTCATAATAAAGAAAAAAGCCCCTGAAGAAGTCGCACCGCAAGACGTGCGAGCGGCCCTAAACTTTATCAAAAAACTCCTAAAGAAATCGTAGTCCCTGACACACCGAGATTCTTCCCCGCCTCAGGCGGGTCAGAATGACATCATTTTAAGAAATTGATGCTAACAAATTACATAGGCGAGTTGAAAAAAAATATCCAGGGCTTCCGCTACGGCCGCACAGAGATTGCCGGCTCCCTGGGAGATATGGGTACCTTTATCCCCCTCCTGGTGGGTATGGTTACGGTATGCGGTCTTGACGTGGCCAGTGCCTTAATCTTTGCAGGTATCTTCAACATAGTAACTGGCGTCAGCTTCGGTATACCCATGCCTGTCCAGCCAATGAAGGTCATTGCCACCGTGGCTATCGCCGAAGGGCTTACCCAACATCAGATACTCGCCGCCGGGATCGTTACCGGCGCCATCATCTTCCTGCTGGGCATAACCAACCTCATACAGGGATTAAACCGCGCCATACCCTTCAGTGTGGTGAGGGGACTGCAATTGGGACTGGGGATGCGACTCCTTATGGATGGTATAAATATGGTTACGTCTACCCATCGCTTCCTGGGCTACGACAGCATTTCTGTTGGTATAACGTGTGCCCTCCTGGTACTCCTCTTGTTCTTCCACACCAGGTTCCCAGGCGCCCTCGTGGTATTTATCCTGGGCCTCTGCCTGCTCCTCGCAGAATCTCCTGGGGTCCTGGCCACCCTCAGACTGGAGATGTACATCCCTTCCCTCACCCTCCCTTCTACAGAGGATTTTACCGTGGCCACCTTTAAGGCCGCCATACCTCAGATACCCCTGACCACCCTCAACTCCGTGATAGCCGTATGCGCCCTCTCCAGAGACCTCTTTCCCAATAAGGTGGCAAGCCCCAGGAAGGTGGCTACCAGCGTAGGGCTTATGAACCTTGTAGGGTGCTGGTTTGGTGCAATGCCCATGTGTCACGGTGCGGGTGGGCTGGCAGGCCAGTACCGCTTTGGCGCCAGGACGGGGGGGAGCGTGGCATTTCTGGGAGGGGCAAAGATTCTAGTTGGTCTCTTCTTTGGCGCCTGGGCCCTTGAACTCCTGGCCCATTATCCCAGGAGCGTCCTTGGGGTATTGCTGACCTTCGCAGGGCTGGAACTGGCCCTCACCTCCAGGGATATACGCACCAGGACAGACTCCTTCGTCATGCTACTCACTGCGGCCACCATCCTTGCCCTCAAGTCTACGGCACTAGGCTTTATCGTCGGGCTTACCATGGCCTACCTGTTCTTATTTGGCGTACTAAAGATTGAGAAGGTGGAAGATGCACCTTAGGGAAAAGACATTGAATAAACATTATCTGATGGCAAAATGAAAACGGGAGGTGTTTATGAAATACAAAGTAACCCTGAAGAAAACCGATGAAGGCTATGCTATTTGGGTTCCTGGACTACCAGGTTGTTGGTCCCAGGGCAAGACAGAAGAAGAGGCGTTAGAGAACATTAGAGACGCCATAAAAGCATATTTAAAGACTGTGGAAGAGTTAAGTAGAGGCAAGGAATCGCGGTATGTAGAAGTGTGATAATTATGCCTAAACTACCAGGTATAAATCACCAAAGGGCTATAAAAGCTTTTGAGAAGGCAGGTTTTTGGATTGCAAGGCAGGGGAAACATATTACGATGACCAATGGAGAACGTATTATCACTATTCCTAGAGCAAATCCAATCAACTCTTTTACAATGGCCGGTATTGTAAAAGATGCAGGTCTTAGCATTGAGGAATTCAAGAAACTTTTGTAAAGGTTCTGGTTTATTTCTAGAGTTCGCAATAGTTAGATAACATTCAGAGGAAAGAAAACGTGCAGAGAAAATTAGAAAAGGCCAGGGTCAGGCTGGAGGCAAAGAAGGCAAAGATAGAGGCCAGGCTGACATTGCTGAGGAAGAGAGACGAGACTAAATTGGCTAATGCCAGGGAGAAGCTGGAGAGGTTAAGGGTAGAAAACCCAAAAAAGGCAGACTCCTTTGAGGAGTGGCTGAAAGAGAAGGAGGTAAAGCTGGCCGCTAAGGCCTCCGCAAGGGAAAACAAGGCCAAGGAAAAGATAGATAAAGTGACCCAAAAAGTGACCATCCTGGAAGAAGAGGGTAGGAAGACGTGCGAGGAGAAGGGGGTATGCGAGATATGAATTACAAATTACAGATTACAAATTTGAAATCTGAAATTTGTAATTTGTAATATGCCTTTACTACGAATTGACGGCTCTTTCGGAGAGGGTGGCGGTCAGGTACTAAGGACGTCCCTCACCCTCTCTGCCCTGACAGGTATCCCCTTTGAAATATTTAACATACGGGCAAGACGAAAATCCCCTGGCCTGAGACCCCAGCACCTGCAGGCGGTAACGGCCCTGGCCAAAATCTGTCAGGCCCGGCTTGATGGGGCAGAGGTAGGCTCTTCCACCATCACCTTCAGGCCCGGTACAATCCTGCACGGAGACTACCGTTTTGAGATAGGCACGGCAGGCTCCGCCTCACTGGTACTCCAGACCCTCTTTCTGCCCCTCTCCCGTGCCACCAAACCCTCCAGGGTAGAAATCATTGGGGGGACGCACGTCCCCTGGAGTCCCTGTTTCCATTACCTGACGCTCCAGTGGCTGGAATATCTACGCCGCATCGGTCTTGAGGTGGCAGGGCCACTCCCGACTAAGGTGGCAGGGACACCCCCAACACTAGAGATGCCCAGGGCAGGGTTTTACCCCAGAGGGGTAGGGAGCCTTATCGCCAATATAAGGCCGGGCGGGGAAATCAAACCCTTTGTGCTAGAAAATAGGGGGAGATTGGTCAGTGTCCGTGGTATCTCTGCCGTTGGCAACCTACCTGTCAGTATAGCAGAGAGGCAAAAGGCCCAGGCCGAAAAGAGGTTGGCCCAATTTGGTAGTAATAGTAGGGACAGGGCCCGCCCAAAGTATGGCGGATTTTCAACTTTAGCCCTGTCCGAGATAGAGCTACTGGAGATGCCCGCCGTGGGAAAGGGTACCATGTTGTTACTGATGGGCGAGTTTGAAAATTCCAGGTGTTGTTATTACGGCTTGGGAGAGATAGGCAAGAGGGCGGAGAAGGTGGCCGACGAGGCCTGTGATGCCCTCTTTGAATTCATGCAGACTGATGGGGTCTTTGACGAACACCTGGCCGACCAGCTAGTCCTCCCCCTAGCCCTGGCAAGGGGCACCTCCAGGTTCATCACACCCAAAATCACCACACACCTGCTGACCAATCTGGAGGTGATAAAAAAGTTTTTACCTGTGGGGGTGGAGGTAACAGACATGAAAGAAAGGGGTGGTGCGGTAAGTCTAACCGGGCACGCCTAAAGCACCTCACGCGAAACCAGTCTTGTAGGGTGCGTTAGACGCACCTTACTTTCTCAAGTCCTACTCCCAGTAACCTAAAAATCTCTTGCCTTAGGGCCTCACTTGGTAGTATCTTTACCCTCATGGTGTAAGACCTCCTTTCTTTTTATGGGTGCGGGAAAAGTATATATGCGGAACAAACTTAAAATTGGATAAGTTATGCAGGCTTTAGCAAAAGGACAAATCAGGAAAGAAGTGGTCAAGGTACTTCGCCAACAAGGATACGAGGTTGGCAAGAGCACTTTTTCGCTTAGTGATATAGATAGGGAAACAATACGCGAAGTTCATTCCTTAGCGAAAGTTGAAAGGATCAACAAACGGAAAGATTTTATTAAGCGGAAAGCCTCTTTAATTAAAAGAAGTTTGCTTGCTGGTGACAAATTAGAAGTCGAGAAAATTAACCCAAGACTCATTGAGGTTGAAGCTGACTCTGAATGGGAAGCCCTTTTCCGTTGGTGGAATCTTGTTTGGTGGAGTTTGCCTTATGAGCATGCATATGGGCGACAAATTAGATATGTAGTCTGGGATCAGTATCACAAAGCTCCAATTGGCTTAATCGGTTTGCAGAGTCCGATTTTAAGTTGGAGTGTGAGGGATGAACACCTTGGGATATCAAAAAAGGATAGAGATTATTGGGTAAATCAGTCTTTAAGCGCTCAAAGACTTGGAGCATTGCCGCCATACAATTATGTTCTTGGTGGGAAGCTGGTTGCTTATTTAATGACTGCCAATGTTGTGAGGAATCGATTTAAGGCTAAATATGCAGGTATTAAAACATTAATGCAAAAAAGGGAATTACCAGCCAATCTCCTATTCATAACAACAACAGGGGCATACGGAAAGAGCAGTGTTTATACCCGATTAAAATTTGAAGATGAGTATGTTGCAAAATTTATAGGATATAGCCATGGAAGTGGATCCTTTCATATTCCCAATGTGCTTTTCGACAATTTAGTCGGATTGCTTGAAAGTGAAGGATATGATGTGCGAAGAGGTTATGGAAGCGGCCCCTCAAGAAAATTGCGGCTTATAACACAATCTTTGAGATTGTTGGGATTTAATAATGGGGCATCTCATGGCGTGCAAAGGGCTGTTTATTTATTTCCGTTCGTGAAAAACTTACAAGATGTCATCCAGAATGATGCTAAACCAAAATGGTATCATCGTAGTATAAAGGGTTTAACTCAGTATTGGAAAGATAGATGGGCCTTGCCTCGAGTTCGGAAAGACCAGACCTATAAAACTTTCGTAGCTGAAAAATTTATTGAAGAGGCTTTAAATAATTTAGACCATCCAGAAAAAATTTGTAGAGGGAAGTGATATGGAACCGATAGACATGAACGAAAGAAGTTATGCTCATTTGCCAGATGAGTTATTGGCAAAAATTTTAGATCGTGTGCCAACAACGGTAGGAAAAATGAACGGTATGTTTGATATTCAGGATGAGCCAATTAAGCAGGGCATAGATCATCTAAGAAGCTCGGGCAAGTTATCAAAACTATCTACATCAGAATATTCAACCTCTCTTATTGCCGTAGATGGGAGTTTTATTCTAGAAAAAATGACCGGATCGGATTTGTTGTTAGCCGTAGCAGTCGGCGTTGAAGGATTGACCGAAGACACAACCAAGGATTGGGGTGGTGATAAAAATCAATATTATCAATGGCAGACAGCTTTATCGCACGACGAGGCAAACGCACGTTTGGGGCAGGGAGTCATGTTTTTAATGGAGTTAAGTGTTTTAGCAAGTGCGGAGCATGATATAAGAATCATGGACGGGGCACATTTCACCTCTATCCTCAAAATCAATAGCATGTTGTCAGCAAAGGACGATAGTGTTGGAGAGGAATATGCACAAGCTTTACGAGATTTTCTTCAAGAAACTTACAAAAAAATTATCCCCGATATACCGGATATCATAAAAGCGGCTTTCAACGATGACCGGATTATTGCATTAGCTAAATATAGTTCTTCTCGGGATATTATTGATGCTTTCTTATCAAAGTACAAAATAAAAATTGATGACAAA
>DATETB010000006.1:0-3564 GCA_035283825.1 Candidatus Brocadiales bacterium
TTCTCCTTTGCTACTATCTTGAACATTCCATCTTCTCCAGGGATTACCTAAAAACGGTACGATGACAATCCTATAATAGCACACAAAAAACCAGTTTCAAGGGGCTTTAGGGAGGTGAAGAGAAAGAATACAGAATACAGAATTCACAATACAGCAATATCTTACAAGCACATCATTTATGACGGACAAAGGAGATGTTCTGGTGAGGACAGGCCCTCAGGCATGTGCCACACTGGATGCAGAGTTCTGGCGTAGTGTGTACCCCTGAGTCTTCCGTATACCACTTACCGTTGCTAAACCAGGTCCCCGGTTGACCCTCGGCAGTCTCTTGAAGCACCAGTTCCAATGCCTTCTGGGGGCAACTCTCCACACATCTGCCGCAACGATGACAGGACGCCTTGTCTATGTCTATGAAGTAATCACATTGCAGACATCTATTGGCCTCGTAAATAGCAAGCTCCCTGGACATACCTTCCTCCACCTCCTGGAACCTATTTCCGGAGGGGCCTAGCCACCCGCCGTAGACCTTTTCGCGGCGGAGTCTCTCCGGGTCTTCAGAATACCAGGGCGAATTATCCAGCCTCCCGGGTTTGGAAGACAGGCTGGGTAACTTGGGCTCCTGGCCGAGGAACTTGAGTATCTCAATGGAGGCCTCGTGGGCCTGGGCAATGACCTCTATGACGCTGGTGGTGCCGGCGAGGAAGTCACCCGCTGCGAACACCCCCTCTAAATTAGTGCTGTAGCCCTGGCGGCCGGTTATGAAGCTAAAGTTCATAGGAAAGACGGAGAGGTCTGGCTCCTGGGCGACGGCTGGGACCACTATCTCGGCGTTTATCTCAAACTCACTGTCCTGGACAGGGACTGGCACACGCCGTCCACCTTTCTGAGACTTGGCCCCCTCTTCCTCTCTCAGTTCCATCTTTACGCATTTCAGTTTGGCCACTTTCTTACCGCCCTGGCCTATTATCTCTACGGGAGCCACCAGGTAATAAACTGGTATACCCTCCTTGAGTAGGGCTATCTGTTCTAGTTCGTCCATAGGCATCTCTTCCTTACCCCTTCGGTAGAGGATGAATGCCTTGGCCCCCATCCTGATGGCGCTCCTGGCCGCATCGGCTGCGGTGAAACCACCGCCGATTACGGCTACTGACTTACCCCTGACGTCCACAGGCTCACCCAGGCTGAGCCTCCTGAGGAACACGATGCCCGGAAAGACCCCTTCCAGCTCTTCACCCTTGACCTTCATGAGTTTGGGCCTGTGGGCCCCGGCGGCAACGAATACGGCGTCAAAGTCCTTCCTCAGGCCATCTAATTGTATATCCCGCCCCAGGGCGGTGTTGAGTTTTATCTCTACCCCCAGTCTCTTTAGTATGTTTATCTCTTCCGTTATTATGCTGACGGGCAGGCGGTAGGAGGGGATGCCCACCCTTAACATCCCGCCAGGCTAGGGCAGGGCCTCAAACACCACCACCTCACAGCCCGAGAGTATAAGGTCGTTGGCGGCGGCAAGCCCTGCGGGACCAGCGCCTATTATTGCTACGGACTTGTGGTTCTTCTTTATTGGTAGGGTTTCTGCCAGGAACCTCTCTACGTAGTCGGGGGGGAGGTTATCGGTGATGAACCTCTTTAGCCCCCTGATGGCCACCGGTTCGTGAGAGAATTTCTCTCCGTCCCTGGGTTTTATGTACTGCCTCTTACAGGCGCCCTCACAATAGTGGACGCAGACCCGTCCGCAGATACTGGGGAAGACATTGGCTACCCGGTTGACCTTCCATGCCCCGTAGAAATCGCCTTCCAGGATTAGCCGGATGTATTCGGCTACGTTAGTGTGGGTAGGACAGGCGCCCTGACAAGGCGGCATCGCCACACTCATTTTTTTAAATCCCTCTCCCCCCAGCCGTGCCATTAATTATACCGTCTCAAGGGAAAGGTGCAAGTGATTTGTGGATGATATACCTTAGGCAGGGGCACTTAGGATGTAATTGCATTTTTCCACAAAAGTTGTTATTGTGAGACGGGTAGGTGGACGGGGTACGCTTGAGGCGGACGCCACCTGCTGACGACAAAGATGAGACTGGATAGAATAATCCTTTTATTGGGAGTGGCCCTGTCCGCCTTAAGCGGATTGGGTGGATGTTCGGGGATGTCCGAGCAGATGTCCGTGGGCTTCGTCAAGGGTATGAGGTCCGTCCCTGAGGCCGACTTTACTCCGGGCGAAAAGGAACGTGTGGTCAAGGTCAAGAATAGGTTTGAGACCCTCTTTGAACAGGAGATTAAGAAGAAACTGGAGCAGAGGGGGCTTGAGGGTCTAAAGGGCTGGATGGTGGTGTTAAGGTTCCAGTCCGATGGCTTTACCAAGACCGCTAGTCTCTCCCTCTACACCTATTGGGGGCAGGAAGAAAGACGCGATATCTATGCCGTACCGCTTGAACGCTTCCTGGACGAGTCTCAGACTGTAGAACTGGCGGATAAGGCCGCGGAAGAGGTGATGGACTACTTATCGCAGAAGGCTGACCCCAGGCAGACACTCCTGGCCGACCCCAGGTAGCGGTAGGGATGGGACTATTGTATAGTAGCCGCAACCTTTAGGTTGCGTTGTTTCTTGCCCGCCTGAGGCGGGCGGCTACAGTTTTTGAACGTCTCGCAGGCTGAAGTTCGCCAGAGGCGAATCTGCCTCGGGCATGACCTGCGGCTACTTCGGGCGAGGCCCAGGGATACCCCTAAAAGGAACTGTACAGGATACTGCTAAAGGCCCCGTGGGGCATAATAGCCCTGAAGCCGTTTACTGTCTCTGTAAGATTGGCGGTCATCCTCTTTATGTCTTTGTAGAGGTCTTCCTCGGTTACTAACTTCCCAAGCGTCCCCTCTCCCCGATTAACCTTTCCTAATAGGACGTTGGCATTGGAGGTGGCCTCTTTAAGCTCGCTAAAGAGGGTCTCATCCGTAAATAGTTTACCCATAGTGCCCTCACCCCTTGACAGCTTGCCCAGGAGGCTGTTGGCGTTACCCGTGGTCTCTTTAAGGTCGTTAAAGAGGGTTTCGTCTGTGAAGAGACGGCCCATGGTCCCTTTACCTTGCTCCATCCCTTCCAGGAGGTTGTTGGCCCTCTTCAGGGCGCCTGCCAGGTTATGGACGAAATCCTCGCTGACAAGCCTCTCCAGGCTGGACATGGCTGTATCAAAACGCACCACCATGTCACTAAGGCCGGGGATGTCTACCCCTTTGATTGTGCTCCCTGAGGGTAAGACAGGTCGGGTAGGTGGTACAAGGTTTAGGTCCACATAACTCTTACCAAAGAGGAAATCAGGGATGATGGTGGCCACAGAACCCTCTCTGATGGGTATCTTCTTTTCAATGGCCATGGCTATCAGGAGCCTATCCCCTTCCACGACCACCTTTTTTACCGTCCCTATATCCATCCCTGAAAGGGTGACCTTGGCCCCTTTCTTGACGCCCTTGGAACTCTGGAAGTAGGCATTGTACGTATTGTGTTTCTTAAAGAGTCTTCCCAGGTGCTCTGCCCTGAAGGTCACTGCTCCCAGGATTACCATGCCCACTATAAAG
>DATETB010000007.1:0-4220 GCA_035283825.1 Candidatus Brocadiales bacterium
CATAGGGGCGGCTGGTCCCCTGGCGGGGCTTATCTTTGCCCTCCCCGCCGTAATAATCGGCCTCCGCCTCTCCGAGGTGAGGGCCGTAACCGAGACCGACGCCGTCCATTACCTCGGCCTGGGAGAACCGCTCCTCTTTACATTCCTGGCAAAGATAGTAGTGGGGAACATCCCTGAGGGACTGGACATCTTCCTCCACCCTATAGCCTTTGCTGGCTGGGCAGGGCTATTCGTCCCGGCCCTGAACCTCCTGCCCATAGGCCAACTGGATGGTGGCCACATTATTTATGCCCTCCTGGGTAGAAAAAGTGAGATAGTTTATAGAATTGGTATCCTGGTCTTCTGCGCCATAGCCATCTTCTATTACCCGGGCTGGATGCTTTTTGCCATGTTGCTGTTAATCTTCGGGTTCCGTCATCCTGCACCCATGGACGAGTATACCGGCCTGAATCTCCCGCGTAAGCTCCTGGGAGTATTTATGTTAATCCTCTTTGTCGTGTGCTTTACCCCCGTACCTCTAAAACTGGAGATGCCATAGGTTAGGGGGTAGGGAAAAGATTACTGCCCTGTTTCCCGTAACCTGTTACCTGTATACATGGATATGAAGAGACGTATAGTGGTAGCTATGAGCGGGGGTGTGGACTCCAGCGTAGCCGCCTACCTGGTGAAGGAGGCCGGCTACGAGGCTGTGGGTCTCTTCATGCGCATGGGGAACCCGTACGGCCTCTCTTTTGGACAAAGGGCCAGGAGTTGCTGCAGCCTGGAAGACGCAGAAGATGCCAGAAGGGTGGCCGAACAACTGGATATCCCGTTCTACGTCCTTGACTTCAGGAAGGACTTTGAGGGGCTGATAGACTATTTCTGCCAGGAATACTCAAAAGGCCGTACCCCCAACCCCTGTGTCAAATGCAACCAGAGACTAAAGTTCGGCAAACTGCTCCAGTTCGCACTGGAGATAGGAGCCAGGGACCTCGCTACCGGGCATTACGCCCAGGTGGAACGTCCCCAGAGTCGCTACGTACTAAAAAAGGGGCTGGACCTGAGAAAAGACCAGTCTTACGCCCTCTTCTGTCTCTCCCAGAAACAACTCTCCCACTCCCTCTTCCCCCTTGGAGAGATGACCAAGGAGGAGGTGCGGAAGAAGGCCAGGGAACTGGGGCTAAAGACCCGTGATAAACCAGAGAGTCAGGAGGTATGCTTCGTCTCTGGAGACGGTTATAGTGGGCTCATCAAGGAGAGGATGGGTGAGACAAGAGGCGGCCTCATAAAAGATACACACGACAGGGTCCTGGGCAGACACCCTGGGATAGAGTTCTTCACCATTGGCCAGCGTAAGGGGTTGGGGCTGGCTATGGGCATCCCTTACTATGTAGTGGACATAAACCCTGAGGAGGCCACGGTGGTGGTGGGCACTAAGGAAGAACTCCTGGAGGAAGAATTTCTTGTCAAAGGACTCAACTGGGTGGCCGTAGAGGGTTTAAAGGAAGAAACCCAGGCGGAGGTAAAGATAAGATACACCCATCCTGCCGTCCCTGCCACGCTCTACCCCGAAGGGCAGGATACGGTGAGGGTGGTCCTCCACATGCCCCAGAACGCCGTTACCCCTGGGCAGGCCGCTGTATTCTATGAGAAGGACGTTGTCCTGGGCGGTGGCTGGATAGAGGAGACTGTGGTTAAAGAGACCTCCGTGAGTAAGGGCGTATTACAATACACCCCTACAAGGGAAGACGGAGGATGACCCCTGTCTTCTAGACTCTTCCGAAAGAAGACCATCCCGGAACTCCTGAGCCAGAGCGAGGCCCCCCAACACCGCCTTAAAAAGGTACTGGGCGTCGCCGACCTCATTGTCTTCGGGGTAGGTTCCACCGTTGGGGCCGGCATCTTTGTACTGAGTGGCATAGCCGCCAATCAACACGCAGGGCCCGGGGTGACCATATCTTTTGCCTTTGCCAGTATCGCCTGTGCCCTGGCCGCCCTCTGCTACGCAGAGTTTGCCACCCTTATACCCCTCTCTGGCAGCGTGTACACCTACTCCTATGCGGTTATGGGGGAGTTGATGGCATGGATTATCGGATGGGACCTCATCCTGGAATACGGTGTAGGTGCCGGGGCAGTGGCCATTGGTTGGTCCGGCTACCTCCGCAACCTCCTGCAAGGTTTCGGCGTCCAGCTCCCCGCCTGGGCCTCTTCTGCCGTCACAACGGGAGGCGGGGGGGTAAATCTCCCAGCCGTCCTTATCATCCTACTTGTTACTGGCATCCTGATACTGGGCATTAAGGAATCCTCCATCTTTAATATGGTAATGGTGGGTATAAAGCTCTCCGTAATCTTTTTACTGGTGGGGGTGGGCAGTTTCTGGGTACAACCCGAGAATTGGAGTCCTGTTGCCCCCTTTGGTTGGAGTGGGGTATTGACTGGCGCCTCGCTGGTCTTTTTTGCCTACATAGGGTTTGATGGGCTCACCACTATTGCGGAAGAGACCCATAATCCCCGCAGGGACCTCCCAATCGGCCTCCTCAGTTCCCTGGGTATATGCACTGTCATATATATTGCTGTGGCTCTTGTACTTACAGGGATGGTATATTACAAAAACATAGACATCACTGCCCCCCTGGCCAATGCATGTCAGGTAACGGGGTTCAAATGGATGGGCCCGACTGTGGCAGTGGGCTGTGTGGTAGGTCTAGGTAGCGTACTCATGGGCCTGATGCTGGGACAGTCCAGGGTATTCTTCGCCATGTCCAGAGATGGGCTACTGCCGGGCGTCTTCTCCCGTGTGCACCACCGTTTCAGGACCCCATGGATATCCACCCTCATTGTGGGTGGGGCCGTGGCCACGGCCGCCGGACTACTGCCCATTGAGACTGTGGCCCACCTTACCAATATAGGTACTATCTTTGCCTTTATGCTAATAAGTATTAGCGTCATCATCCTCAGGTATAAGAGGCCAGACCTCCACCGCCCGTTTCGGTGTCCAGGGGTGCCCACCGTGCCCATCCTGAGCATAATTTTCTGTATATTTTTACTGGTGGGTCTACCGGTAGAGGCGTGGATAAGGTTTGGAATCTGGCTGGCGATAGGGTTTATAGTGTATTTTTTGTATGCCTTCAGAAGGAAACCAGATTCCGCCCCCGGAACTTTTCACTAAAGAAAGAAATCACAAAGACCTACAAAAGGTCTTTAAATTCTTCTACTGAAAGGCCTGCGTCTTTGATAATTGAAAGAAGTAGCCCTTTACCCAACGTCTTACCTTTGTGGACTGGCACCACTGTCCTCTTTGACTTATCTACGGCATGCCGCAGTGTAAAATGGCTACCCTTTTTATGGTGGATAAAAAAACCAATCCTTTTTAGCGCACGAACCACGTGCTCCCCAGAGACTTGGGGAAGATGGCTCATACCTTTACTTCTACATCACAGACCAACTCTTCTGAGACGGCAGGAACTGGTAGGCCATCTTTTCTTAAGCTTTCTATGTAACATTCAATGGCCTCTCTAGCGTTTTCTCGGGCTTCCTCTATGGTATCTCCCTGGGTGTGGCAACCAGGCAGTGCAGGAACGAAAACTGTGTAGCCCCCCGCTGCTTCCTTCTCCAATACAATCTTAAACTTTGTCTTCATAATTCATAGGATAATTGGTAAACGTCTTAAAATCAAGCAATTTCGGCCATTGACATGGCTTTTGTGTAAGACTAAAATCCATTCGTACAGGTATACTATGCTTATGTGCCGAAGTGGCGGAATTGGCAGACGCGCTAGGTTCAGGACCTAGTGGGCGCAAGCCCTTCAGGGTTCGACTCCCTGCTTCGGCACCACTTTTACTGTGTAGCGTGCGAGCTCGCCTCGCACGCCCTAAATGGCCGATGAAAAATCGCACACGAGACTGTACACTGAGTCTTATTAACTCTGGTCTTTAAAAATGCTCCGTATCATCCTACCCTTCGTCTCCAGGGAAGCCCCTCTAAGGTCAGACCGTGACCATAAGGTATCTGCCCCACGGTTTGAGGCGCCCACCATACCCAGGAAGCTCCTCATAGTCCGTCTCAGCGCCGTAGGAGACGTGGTACACGTCCTACCCTCCCTTAAGACCCTCAGGAAAAACTATCCCTCCGCCCATATTGCCTGGTTGGTGGAGGACAAGGCAGAGGGGATTTTGAGGGGACACCCAGACCTGGATGAAATCATAGTCTTCCCAAAAAAGAGGTGGATTGCCGGAGTAAAG
>DATETB010000008.1:0-5049 GCA_035283825.1 Candidatus Brocadiales bacterium
ATCAACTTACTGGCCAGGGCCGTATCTTTAAGGATTTCAGCCTCCCTTATGATTTCAGGGCTTTCACCGGGAGGTGCAACCAGTTCAGAACGGGCTTGCTGTATCTGTTCTGTTAGCAGTGACCTCTCCTTCTGTACCGCCTCTAACAGGCTCTCCACCGCCTCTAATTTCTCTTCCCATCGTGCCGTCCCATCCTTTAGCAGGGGCATCTCTTCCCTTATCTCAGAGGGGGAGTTCTCCCCGCCCAATATTGTGTGTACGTCCCTGACCAACTTCTTATACTCGGCATTATCCTCAAACAGCCTCGTCCTCTCGGTAGCGAGGGTGTCCTTTTTCTTGGCTATCTCCCCTTGGAGTGTAAAGATAGTGGATTCCATTTCCAGCGACCGTCTTCGTTCAGGAGAGACGGCGGCCCGTTGCTGTCGGGCCAACTCTCCTGCCTTTTTTAAGGCCTCCTCTTCCTCCTTATGGGCAGCCGCCTTCTCTACCTCTGCCTCCTTCTTTCTTTCTTCCTCAGCCCTGCGGGCTATCTCGGCCTCTTCTTCCTTTTTCTGGAGTTCTTCCGCCTTTAGTCTCCCTTCAAGGAGTGAGACCTCCTCCTTTAACAACGCCACTTTAAGCTGGGCATTAAAAGAGTCTATCCTTGCCTTTTCCAGTCCTCTCTCAACTAACTTTATCTCTTCCTCTCCTATGGCCATCTCATCGTTTATGTTTGCCAGGCGCGTCTGGAGCAGGAGTCTGCTCTGATAGACAAAACGTTGCGGCCCTTCCCCTTTTCCGAAAGGGAGTTCTTCCAGGGTCTTGAGGTCTCCCCGAATCCGCCTCTCTTCCTCCTTGATTTTTGTCTGCACTTCTTTAAATTTCACCTTCAGCCCCGCCAAATACGACTCTTTCCCCCGCAGTTCAGCATTGGCGGCCCGGAGGTAGGCCTCTTCAACCTCCACCTCCTTCTGTGCCATGGACACCCCTTCCATCGGGGTAGCCACCACCTTATCCGCCAGCCTGGTTCCTTTCTCTAATATGGTCACCGTACCATTCCTGGCCTTCAGGACTTCTTCCTCGGAACGGGGACTCTCCCTTAAGACCTGGAGCCTATCCCTTAAAAGCTGGCCCCTTTCCCTTGTTGCCTCTTCTAGCTGAGAAGCCACGGCCAATTCCAACCCAACGGTCTTCCTGGCAACCAGGGCCTCTTTTTCAGCCATTGTCTTAATGGATTCTTCCTCGGCCCTCCGGAGTTCCATCTCCAGGCCTTCTATGGACTTCTTAAGGGAGGCCGTTACAGATTCTGCCTGGAGCCTGGCCTCTTCGGCCTTGACCCTTGCCTCCTCCAGTGACGAGGCGGTTTCCGCCCCTTCTCTTCGCTCAAGGGCAGGCTTAGGCGGACCAGACGCCAAGAAAGGAGACTTCTGGATGGAGTCCTGTTCCCTTGCCTCGGCAGAGGGATAGGAAAAAAGGAGGAGGCACAATAAAAATGAGGACAACTTCTTCATCATGAATTTGTAGGGACAGACCTTTAGGTCTGTCCGCTCAGTTGTGGACAGGGCCAGAGCCCTGTCCCTATTACATCTCTAAATAAACTCCCGCAGCCTCTCTCTAAATTTTTTGAGGGCCTGGGCCCTGTGACTAATCTGGTTTTTCACTGCAGGGCCTAGCTCTGCGAAGGTCTTCCCATAGCCAGGCAGATAGAAGACAGGGTCGTAGCCGAAACCCTGTTCCCCCCTGGCCTCCTGAGATACGAGGCCTTCACACTGTCCTTCAACCACAAAAAGGAGACCCCCTGGGTTAGCAAGGGCAATGACACATCGGAACCTGGCAGTACGGCGTTCAGGAGGAATCCCCTCCATGGCCTTGAGGAGTTTCAGGTTGTTTTCCTTATAGGCAGCCTCAGGCGGGCGTCCGCCTGGGGCGGGTAACACCTCCCCTGTGTAGCGGGCGGAACGCACTCCCGGGGCACCACCCAGGGCATCCACCTCCAGGCCGGAGTCTTCCGCCACAGCCCATTCCCCAGTGAGTTTAGCCACGGTGATGGCCTTCTTTATGGCGTTCTCCTGGAAGGTCTCTCCGTCCTCCTCCACCTCCGGGAGGTCCGGGTAGTCTTCAATGCCCTGGAGCTTCAAGGGAAGTCCTTTGAGTAGTTCCACCAGTTCCTCTCTTTTTTTGAGATTCCTGGTGCCTATGACTAGTTTTAACATGGAATTAGAATCAGGGGCTAGGGGGCAGGGATTAGGGACTAGGAATTAGGGAAAAAGTATAACGCAGGCTAAAGTTCGCCAGAGGCGAATCTGCCTCAGGCATGACCTGCGGCTACCCCTACTCCCTAGCCCCTATCCCCTATCCCCCCAGGGCTTCCTTTTGAATCCTGAAGAACTCTGCCACCCCCTTTTTGGCCAGGGAAAGCATCTCCTGGAGTTGTCCCTCTGAGAAAGTATGTTCCTCCCCCGCACCCTGGATCTCAACGAAATGACCGCTTCCGGTCATGACTACATTCATATCTACTTCTGCCTTGACGTCCTCGCTGTAATTCAGGTCAAGTACCGCCTCTCCATCTACAATGCCCACGCTGACGGCCGCCACACTGTCCTTTATTGGAAGGGCCGTCAAAAGCCCCTTCTCCTTCATGTTACGAAAGGCGTCTACCAGGGCCACAAACCCCCCCGTGATGGCGACGGTACGTGTGCCGCCATCCGCCTGGAGGACGTCGCAATCTATCCATATAGTCCTTTCCCCTAGTTGTGTCAGGTCCACTACTGCCCTCATGCAACGCCCTATGAGACGCTGTATCTCCTGGGTACGACCATCTATCTTCCCACGGCTAATCTCTCTTGTGGTGCGGGTAGGGGTGGATCCCGGCAACAAGGAGTATTCCGCCGTAATCCATCCCTGACCTGCCCCCAGGAGGTGGCGAGGCACCCCCTCTTCTACGCTGGCCGTACAGAGTATTATGGTATCCCCCGTCTGAATCAGTACGGAACCATCGGCAAACTTGGTGTAACCCCTACGGACGGTCACTGGCCTCAGTTCGTCAGGTCTCCTACCGTCTGTCCTCATCTTTTTCTCGTCCGGCGGGTGGCAGAGCCACTCCCATCACCGCCCTTTTGACGCCTCCCACCTTGATTCCCAAGGAGAAATTCTAATATGGCCTTCTGGACGTGCAGGCGATTCTCTGCCTGATCAAAGACAATAGAATGAGACCCGTCCAGGACTTCCTCCGTTATCTCCTCGCCCCGGTGTGCAGGTAGACAGTGCATTACCAGTACCCCTTCCCTTGCCAACCGTAGTAAGGAATTGTTTACCTGGTAATCCTTAAGGACTTTATGTCTTGCCTCTACCTCTTGTTCCTGCCCCATACTTACCCAGGTATCCGTGTAAAGGACATCGGCCCCCCTGGCGGCCTCCTGCGGGTTGTTGGTTAGATAAATCGCCCTGTCTGGAGAGGCCCTCCCCACCCCCCGTGCCTGATGCTCCAGTTCTTCCACAAAGGCAGGGCTCAACTGGTAACCCACAGGGGAAGCTATGCGGAAGTACAGCCCAAGCCTGGCAGAAAGACAGGCAAGGCTTCTAGCCACATTGTTGCCGTCCCCTATAAAAGAAAGGGTAACCCCCTCTAACTTCCCCAGTTTCTCTTTGATGGTAAAGAGGTCCGTGAGGGCCTGGCAGGGGTGGTAGGTATCCGAGAGGGCATTTATAATAGGGATTGTGGAATGCCTGGCCATCTCCTCAACCGTTCCCTGGGAATAGGTCCTCAGGGCTGCGGCATGGACGTACCTTGAAAGGGTGTGGGCCACGTCCTTCACGGCCTCCCTCTGGCCGAGGTCTATGTCGTGTCTGCTGAGGTAAATACTGTCCCCCCCCAACTGACTCATGGCCACCTCAAAGGAGACCCTGGTCCTCAGGGAGCTCTTCTCAAATATCAGGGCCAGGGTCTTACCCTCCAGGGGATTATCCCTCTTATTCCTGGCCAGGGCCTTTTTTAGCCCCTGGGCCATAGAGAATATATGCTCTATCTCCTGGAGAGAGAGGTCTGCCGTAGATGTAAGATGGCGGAGGCTCATCTTATTTTCGCAAGGTGGTGCCGCCGTTTAGCTCACCAAGCACTTCCTCCAGTATAGCAATACCCTTGTCCAGGTGCGACTGACTTACGCCCACGGGGGGCATGAACCTTATAACCTTCTCGTGGGTACAGTTGAGGATAAGCCCCTTGTCCAGACACATCCTCACAAGCTGGGAGCCCTCTTTGTGGAGTTCTATCCCTATCATCAATCCCACCCCCCTCACCTCTTTTATTTGTTGTGGAAATCGCTCCTGTAAGGAACGAAGTCTTTCCAGGGAATAGGCGCCCATCCTGCCGGCATTTCCCAGGAGGCCTTCCTTATCAATAGTCTCAAAGACAGCGATAGAGGCGGCGCAGGCAAGGGGATTGCCACCAAATGTGGAGGCGTGAGTCCCTGGGACAAGACACCTGGCCACCTCTGGCCTGGCCACCATTGCCCCTATGGCCGTCCCTCCTCCAAGGGATTTGGCCAGGGTCATTATGTCAGGGCTGATGTCATAGTGCTGGTAAGCGAAATACTTGCCCGTCCTACCCATGCCGCACTGCACCTCGTCCAGAATCAGTAACAGCTTGCGTTCGTCACAGAGTCCCCTCAGTCCCTGTAGATACTCTCTGGTGACTATGTTTATCCCACCCTCTCCCTGGATAGGCTCTATCATTATGGCGCAGGTCTCCTTGTCCACTGCCTGCCTGGCGGCGTCCAGGTCGTTAAAGGGCACATAAGTAAAACCCTCCAGGAGCGGGGCGAACCCTTTTTGATACTTGGGCTGGGCGGTGGCGGTGATAGTAGCTATGGTACGCCCATGGAAAGAGTTGTGCATGGTTATAATCTTATACCTACCCTGGGAAGAATTGTGCAACCTGGCCAACTTTATTGCCGCCTCGTTTGCCTCGGCCCCACTGTTACAAAAGAAACATTGCCCACCGAAGGACTTCTCTGAGACGAACTGGGCCAGCCTACCCTGGGGCAGGCTATAATAGACGTTAGGCACGTGCTG
>DATETB010000009.1:0-2795 GCA_035283825.1 Candidatus Brocadiales bacterium
CTTTTCTAAAGGCCGGGAAGTCTTCAAGTAGCTCCCATTCGGTTAGGAGATGCAGGTTGCCCGGTTCCTTTTTAAGAAAGATTATCTCATTGTAAGAGAACAAGTCAATAGAGCCGAGGGCCTTTTTCCCCATACGCTTAGAGCCCCTGGCCAGGGCCTGTAGCTTCCCGTAGTTGAGGGTGTAGAAGGTAGCTATCTGGCTAGTGTTGCTATAGTCTACCCTCTTAAGGGTTACGGCTAAGGTCTTACAGAACTCCATAGGGTTTCTTACTTGCCCTTGCCCGGAGGAACTGCCAGGCCTGCAGGAAGTAGGCGAGGCCGGAGAGGAGGGTGAACACAACGGTGAACCAGAGTAACGCCTCTGAGACCGGGAGGACCCAGTAATATCCCTGGGCAGGGCCGGCAACGAAGACTAGTAACCCGACAACGAACGATTGAAGGGACATCTTGACCTTGCCCCAGACGTTGCTGGGGAAGGCGACCCCATTTAGCTCGGCGTATCCCCTCAGGAGGCTTACCAGCAATTCCCTTGCGATTATCGTTATTACCATCCATGGTCTCACTATAGGGAGATAGAAGAGGAGGAGGGAGAGGCCGCCGCAGATGATTAACTTGTCTGCCAGAGGGTCCAGTATCCTCCCAAAATTGCTGATTTGGCCATTGCGCCTGGCCAGGTAGCCGTCCAGTACGTCCGTAGTCATGGCTGGGATATAGACCGTCAGGGCCAGGCTAAAGAAACCGAGAGAAAGGATAAGGAGGAAGAACAGGCCCATGAAGAGTCTCAAGACAGTTAGCTGGTTAGGCAGGTTCTCAGACCTGCTCCACCCACCCGTGTCAGATATGTAGCGAAGGGGCCACAGGGACTTTTTAAGACCCTTACCCACCCATTTTACGTGTTGGTCAGTCCAGACAGCGGGCAACAAGGTTGTAACCCTCCCATGTTGTTACGAGGGCCCTGCGGAATTCTCCTGTCATCAGGTTGGAACCCTCAAGCTTGACGTTACCATCCACCTCTGGCGCATCGCCATAGGACCTTCCATACCCCCCCTGGGCTGAAAGTTCTTCTACCAGTACCTCTATCTCTTTACCCACCCGGCGGGCGTTTCCCCTGAAGGCAAGCCCCTGTTGCAGCGACATTACCTCTCCCAGTCTCTTCTTCTTTATCTTTTCAGGGACGCGCCCCCCAAGGCCCGCCGCAGTGGTCCCCTCTTCCCTGGAGTACGTAAAGGCCCCCAGCCTTTCAAAGGCCGTTTCTTCCAGAAAGTCCAGGAGTTCCTGAAACTCCTCCTCCCCCTCCCCGGGGAACCCCACGATTACGGTGCTCCGCAGGAAGAGTCCTGACACCTCCTCACGCAGTCTCTTTATAAGGCCCTCAATATCGCCCCTGTTTACTCCCCGGCCCATCCTTGCCAGGATTTTGTCATTAATGTGCTGGATGGGCAGGTCCAGATACTTCACCACCTTCTCATTACTGGCAATCTCCTTAATGAGGGCAGGGTAGAAGTGGGCCGGGTGGGTATAGAGGAGCCTAATCCACCTAAGGTCTTCAACCTCCGAAAGCCTCTGGAGGAGTTCGTGGAGACGTTTCCTGCCGTAGAGGTCTATACCGTAGAGGGTGCTATCCTGGGCGATGAGGTTTATCTCTTTAGTCCCGCTTGAGACGAGTTCCCTTGCCTCCCCTACTACCTCCTCCATGCTACGGCTCTTGAAGGGGCCTCTTATGGATGGGATGGAACAATAACTGCAGGGGTTATTACAACCTTCTGATACCTTCAGATATGAATAGTGTCTGGGGGTAAGGCGTATCCTGAAATCCTCCTGACACCCGTTTTTACCACCCTTTTTGAGACCTGAAAATTCTGCTACCCGATTAAAGTCCTCTAGTCCCACTACATGGTCTATTTCGGGGATGTCCCTGGCCAGCTCCTCCTGGTACCTCTCGGCCAGACATCCTGTGACTATGAGTTTTTTCAGGCGTGCATCCTTAAGTCTTACCATCTGGAGTATGGTCTCCACAGACTCCTCTTTGGCCTCCTTTATAAAGCCGCAGGTGTTAATTATGAGTACGTCCGCCGCCTCTGGTTCCTGGCAAAAGGAGGCCCCCCCCTGGGCCAGCCTGCCGAGTATCTTTTCGGAGTCCACCAGGTTCTTCGTGCATCCGAGGCTGATAAGGGCTATTTTTGGGTTCTTCATTTCTTCACGGTCTCTTCAGGGTTTTCCCTTAGTTTCGCCTTGCCCACCGCAGGCCTGGGTTTCCACTCCTCGGGCTTAAGGATTACCTCCCTGTACCCCGCCCCTTTGTCTTCTCCAAGTATACCATCCTCTACCATCTGGTCCATAAGGCACACTGCCCGCGCATAGCTGACCTGGAGCTCTTCCTGGAGCAGTTTTTCGGTGCACCTGCCCTTGCCAAGGGTCACTTGTACGGCCCCCTTGTAGAGCGGGTCTTCTTTTTCTTCCTTTTTGGCCTGGAGCTTCCACTGTTTGAGCTCAGGGGAGAATTCTGGCGTAGACTGCTTCTTGAGGTGCTCCACCACCTTCCGCACCTCCTCATCATTGACATAAGTGCCCTGGACCCTCAGGAGTTCTGTGGTGCCAGGCGGCATGAAGAGCATGTCACCACTGCCCAGGAGCTTCTCTGCCCCGTTCTGGTCCAGTACGGTCCTGGAGTCCACCTTGGAGGCCACGTGGAAGGATATGCGGGCAGGGAGGTTGGATTTTATTAGCCCCGTGACCACGTCCACCGAGGGCCTCTGGGTGGAGACTATCAGGTGTATGCCCACGGCACGGCTCTT
>DATETB010000010.1:0-11988 GCA_035283825.1 Candidatus Brocadiales bacterium
TCAATAATAATATGGCTGAAATAATTTTCTGGATAATTTTCAAGAAAGAATTTAGCGTCTTCAGTTTCTCCTGCCACATTGAGCGTTTGATAGGTTGCAATCAGGATGCGGGCGTTCTTCTGGGGGTTAGCAGAAGTTACTTCTGATGCATCGGCGCCAAAGACATTCTGGAAGGCCCTTAGTGCCTGAGTACGTAGCTCATCCCGGTCACAGACGAATAAGGCACGCCGAAGCTGTCTGGCATCTGCAATCTTCTTTAAAACATAGACTGCGATAAAGGTCTTTCCTGACCCTGTGGCTAGATAGAGAAGCAACCGTTTTTCACCCCTGGCGACCTTCTCAAGCAGGGCCCGGATGGCAGCATCTTGATAGTAGCGTCTGCTTGCCTCTCCACCTGGATAGGGAATCAAAAGCGGTCTAGCACCATCACTTTCTAACGAAAAACCTACCCCTTGTTCGTAACGCTTACGAAGCGTCTCTGGCGTCGGGAAATCCTGGAGAGGGGATGGCCCGGTAGTTTTACCTGTAAAGTGGTCGTATTCCACATAGAGATGTCCATTGGAAGAGTATACAAAAGGAACGTAGTTCAAGCGGGCATATTTTTTTGCCTGCTCAAGACCTTTATCGGCTGGCTCATTACTTGGCTTTGCCTCTATAAGGGCAATGGCCACTGGTTGGGTGTTAGGGTTTACTCGTACCCGAAGGAGATAATCTATGCGCCCCCGCTGTCTGCGGCTTGGGTTACCATCTATTATATCAATCCCCCGTTCTGTCTCTTCACGGCGGATAATATCTTCCGTCCAGCCGCATTGATGAAGGGCAGGGTCAATGAGTTTTGCCCGGGTATCTGCTTCACTTAGGGTCGTCTTCGTCATTACAGCTCAGCGTTTTTATTCTGTTTATGATTCCCCTCAAAGTAGACCAATCCTCATCAGCCCCAAATTATATCACCACTTTCCTTACCTTTCATTGACAAAAACTATCCCTGTGCTAGAATCCAGTAGGCTGTAGGGAGTATGGAGTAGGGAGTCCTTACTGCCTGTTGCTTACTGCCTACTGCTTACTCTTACTCCCTACTCTTTCGGGAGGAGATGTTCAAACATGTATAGAATCTCGTTTTTTCTGACTGTCCTAGCCCTTTCAGCCCTTTTAGAAGGAGAAACAATGGCCCAGACGCCCGGCGGTGCTACCGCCCAGACCAGATTCAACAAGGCCTTTTTTGATGAGGTGGAACCCATTAAACTCGTAGACCCCCTGGCCGTAACACTCGGCGCAATAGACAAGGGAGAGCCACTCGTGTACACCTACGGGGATGCGATAAAGATGGCAGGCCATTCCTGCCCTGCCATATCGGGGGGCTATAAACTCACCCAACTGGCCCTCAAAGAACTCTACAAAGACAAGACCCCCGTACGGGGCGAAATAAAGGTAACCTTCAGGGGAGGGGTGGAGCATAAGGTAAACGGCCCCATCTCCCAGGTAATATCCCTCATAACCGGGGCCGCACCCGAGAGCGGTTTCGGCGGGCTTGGCGGGGGGAAGTTTAACAGGAAGAACCTCATGGGCTTTGATGAAAAGAACGAGGCTGACCCTTCCTGCGTATGCTCAGCCATCTTTGAGAGGATGGACACAGGTAAAAAAGTAGAAGTCACCTACTCCAACTATATGCTGGACGCAAACCCAAAGATGGGAGAACTCATGCCCAAGTCCGTGAAGGGGATAGCCTCCGATGCAGAACTCAAAGAGTTTGGAAACCTGTGGCACGACAGGATAAAGATCATCCTGATGAACCCCCCGGCGGGGATGTTCGTAATAAAAGAACTACAGTAGGGACAGGTCCCAGCAATCAGCAAGCCAGCAGGCCGGTTGCTGATTGCTGATTCCTAATAGCTGTCCGTATCTTGAGGGTCATTTAACCATGATGAATCACGTCCTTATCCTATTCCTTGTCGCCCTGGGGGTGTTCCACTCTACCCCAGGCGGATTAGTCGCCCAGGAGCAAGCACCTGCCCCACAGGAGGAGTACGGACAGGCAATAGAACTCCTCCAGCAAGGTAAGGTGGACGAGGCACTGCCCCTGCTCCAGAGGGCGGTGGAGAAAGAACCCACAAAGGCCGATGGTTACCGCGCCCTTGCCCATGCCTACAGCAAGAAGAGGATGTGGGAAGAGGCAGTGGAGACCTACCAGAAATACCTGGGGCTTAACCCAACGGACGCCCAGGCCCACAACAACCTTGGGGTGCTGTACAACATCGAGGGCATGGCCAACGAGGCCATCGCCTCCTATAAGAAAGCCATAGAGATTAACCCAAAGTTTATGGAGGCCTATAACAACCTGACGGTAGTATACCTGAGACACGGACTACAACTGGAGGCCGGGGAAACCCTGCGTACGGCCCTGGAGGTAGACCCCCAGAATCCAGAGGTACACTTTCACCTCGGGATCCTCCTGACCAGGTCCAGTATGATTGAGCCCGCAATGAACGAATACAAGAAGGCCATAGAACTCAACCCCGGATATGCGGAGGCCTATAACAACCTCGGCATACTCCTGGACGGAGAAGGCAAACAGGAGGAGGCGGCTAAACAGTGGATCAAGGTCGTAGAAATAGACGCCAAATTCACAGACGCCTATTACAACCTGGGCTCATATTACTTTAATGCGAAAAAGTATGATGAGGCCCTCTCCATATGGAAGAAAATACAGGAGCTAACCCCGGAAGACCCCTGGCTTTACCTGCGCCTGACCGCCACGTACAACAAACTAGGGATGACCAAAGAGGCAGAGGAGGCCGGAGCAAGGTTTGAGGAATTGAGGAAGAAGGCCGGGATAGAGTGGGAGCAATAATTGGAGACCTTTGCAAAAGTTGCCACAACGCTAATGTGTCATTCTGAGCGAAGCGAAGAATCTAGCCTTTTAGGAGGTTCTTCGGTCGCTTCGCTCCCTCAGACGCCGTCCTGAGCGGAGCCGAAGGAATGACATTGTTCAGGGTCTTTCAGAAATCTCCACTGAATTGATATAGACATCAAACGTCTCCGTAAAGAATTCCCCGTCACAAAAAAATACACCTTCCTTGACCATGCCTGCATAGGCCCTCTGAGCCAAAGGGCGGCGGGGGACTTACCCTAAGGCCATAGAATGTCTGGAAAAGGACTTGGAGGCCCTTTTCCACCTTATGGACTTCTCCGCCTCAGGCGGAAACACCAGAGGAAGATACGCACCACCAATATCATAGAGTCCGCCTCAGGCGAACATGAGGAGGGGGAAAATTAGAGGTATCCACAGACTTTTGCAGAACTCTCCATCTGTAGTAAAAGCCTGCCAGCGTGATAATATGGATAATAATGTCACGACCCCTTGACCAGGCCCACAATCTTCGTCAGCGTATCCCTGGCATCGCCGAAGACCATCAGGGTCTTTTCCAGATAGAACACCTCGTTGTCTTCTCCTGAAAAGCCTGGCCTGAGGCTTCGCTTGCAGACAATGACGGTCCTGGCCTTATCCACGTTCAGTATGGGCATGCCGTAGAGGGGACACCCCTTTTTGTTGCGGGCGGCGGGGTTGATGACGTCGTTGGCGCCCACTACCAGCGCCACGTCCGTCCTCTGGAAGTCGTCATTGATGGCGTCCATCTCGTAGAGCAGGTCGTACGGGACGTTGGCCTCGGCCAGGAGGACGTTCATGTGTCCTGGCATCCGCCCTGCCACCGGGTGGATGGCATATCTCACGTTAATGCCCCTTTTAGCCAACTGTACGGCCAGTTCTTGTAATACGTATTGTGCCTGTGCCACTGCCAGACCGTAACCTGGCACAATTATCACCGAGTGGGCCATCCCCAGCAGCGTGGCCGCATCTTCGGCAGTATGGATGGTCACCCGCCGTTGTTCGGTGATGCCTGCCGGCCCGCCCTCTTCTACCCCCACCCTGCCAAAGAGGACGTTGCCCAGGTTGCGGTTCATGGCCTTGCACATGAGGTTTGTCAGGATGAGGCCAGATGCGCCCACCAGGGCACCGCTTACGATGAGTACGTTGTTAGAGAGCACGAACCCCGTCATGGCCGCCGCCAGTCCTGAATAGGAGTTCAAGAGTGAAATCACCACCGGCATATCTGCCCCGCCGATTGGAATTACCGTCAGCACCCCCAACATGGCGCCGATAATGGCAATTATGACTACCTTGGATAAGGAGGGCGTTGATATTACGAACAAGACCCCTAACGCTATGGCCAAGGATAGCAGGATTAAATTCAGGGTCTGTTGGAAGGGGAACGCTACTGGCGCCCCTCTCAAGACCCCCTGCAGTTTGCCGGCGGCGATGAGGCTGCCGGTAAGAGTTACCGTACCGATTAGCAGGCTGAGTACCAGGGTAACGCTTACGTCCACGCCGGGTTGACTCGTCATGCGGAGGAACTCGGCCACTGCCACCAGCGCTGAGGCACCACCGCCAGAACCGTTCAAGACGGCCACCATCTGGGGCATGGCCGTCATCGGCACCTGCCAGGCTGAGATAGCACCAATGGAACTGCCGATGGCGATACCGGCGATGATGTAGGTGAAATCAATAATCTGCCTGTCAAATAGCGTTACGACGACGGCGATGAGCATACCCATCGCGGACAACAGGTTCCCCCGCCTGGCAGTCCTGGGCGAGGAGAGCCCCTTCAGGCCAAGGATAAAGAGGACGGCCGAGACGAGGTATGCAAGGTTTGTTATGGTTTCCATTTAATGTCCAGAATAGGGGTGTGTATTTCTGGCATCTAACCCCTCCCGCCTGAGGCGGATTTTCAACTTACTAGAGGGGAAATACCCAGCGCTATCGCTTTTTGAACATCTCCAGCATCCTGTCCGTTACCAGGAAACCTCCCACCACGTTGATGGTGGCGAGGATTACTGCGAACAACCCCAACAGGGTGCTGACGCAGCTGTGTCCTGCACCGGCACTGATAAGGGCGCCAACGACGGTGATGCCCGAGATGGCGTTGGCGCCGGACATGAGCGGTGTGTGCAGGAGGGGCGGCACCTTGGTAATCACCTCAAACCCAACAAAGATTGCCAGGACAAAGATATAAAGAGAGATGAGTAACGGTCCAGTCATGATGGGCTATCCTCCACTAGAAGTCTCGCTTCACAAAAACGCACCCTTTACAACCTCGCTAAGCAACTCCCCATTACTACAGACGCAACAACTGCGGGTGATTTCATCGGTGAAATCCAGTTGACGGTTTTTTGCCTGATATAGGTGTGTTACCAGATTGGTGATGTTTCTGGAATACATCTGGCTGGCATGTACAGGCATGGAAGATGGCAGATTAATCGGGCCGCAGATTGTGACGCCGTGTTTTTGTACCACCTCGCCGGGTTGGGTTAATTCGCAATTTCCTCCCTGTTCGGCGGCAAGGTCTATAATCACCGAGCCCTCATGCATGGTCTTCACCATCTCCTCTGTAATGAGCAGTGGCGCCCTTTTGCCGAAGACCAGGGCTGTGGAGACTACCACATCGGACTTGGGGAGTCTTGAGCCGATTGCCTCCATCTCTTTTTTGATGAACTCTGGTGATATCTCCTTAGCATAGCCACCATCGGTCTCCGTCTCCTTGGAGAGTTCCATCTCCACAAAGCGGGCACCCAGGCTTTCCACCTGTTCCTTCACTGCTGGGCGTGTATCAAAGGCCTCCACCCTGGCCCCCAACCGCTTGGCCGTGGCGATGGCCTGTAGACCGGCCACTCCGGCGCCGATTATCAGCACGGTGGACGGGGGAATCGTTCCTGCGGCCGTCATTAGCAACGGGAAAAACTTGCCAGAATATTGGGTTGCCAACAGTACCGCCTTGTAACCGGCCACGGTGCTCATGGAGCTTAGTGCGTCCATCCCCTGGGCGCGGGAGATGCGGGGCATCAACTCCATGGAGAAGGCGGTGATTCTTTTAGACAACAGCCTCTCTACTAATTCCCGATTTGTGGTGGGGGAAAGGAACCCAATCAGGGTGATGCCTTCCAGCATTAGGTCCAATTCGTGGGATTTCAGAGTCTCGTTGAACGTGGGCGGTTGCACCTTTATGATAACGTCAGTTTGCTGATATAGGCTGGTGGCATCGGGGACAACCTGTGCACCCGCATCCTGATACCGTTGGTCTGAAAAACAGGCCTTACTTCCTGCCCCCTTCTCAACCAATACCTGGGCGTCTAATCCTGATAGTTCCCCCACCATGGATGGCACGAGGGCTACCCGTGTCTCCCCTTTTTTGACCTCGCAGGGTATGCCAATCTTCATCGCAACCCGGACCTTTCCTTTAGGTGTAGGGGCATCCGCCCCTTCGGCTTCGCTCAGGGCAGGCCCTGCACCAGAACGGTGCAGGGCAGGCTCGGTCGGACAACGTGCCCCTGCTGGATTCAAAACGGTTTGGTTAAGATGATAACAGAGTGCCGTCCAGGATTGCAAATCTATTTGGAAGCAGGTATAGTGTCTAAGTCCTCAATCCTTCGTTGAATTGCTGCCAGACAGGGCATTTAAAACCACTTCATTTGTGAAAAACAGAACCAACACAACATAATATATATTATCAGACGTTGTATCTGCGTTTTAAAATGCCTCTTTCCCGTTGCAAAACGTCTCCACTTTTGTACCCATTTTCCCTATATTGTCATCACCAGATATTTTATACATGCCTATAATCCCCATAAAATCCCCACACTAAGGATATATATTGTCACTACATATTGACCTTATATCGCAAGGAACGCCCTTTCTTCGGTAAAGATTATTGTTATAATAGAAAGTCTTAATTACAAGTTATTTATTTTGCCGGGAGAAAAGATAAAAGGATGATACTAGTTCTCAAAAAAGGGGTAAAGGAAAACCAGATTGGAGAGGTGCTGGAAATTATCAAAAAGCTCAACCTCTCCGGACACGTCTCCAGGGGGGAAGAGTGCATCGTCATAGGCATTGTTGGGGCAAATATCCCCGCAGAACTTCAGGGTAGGTTTGAGGGCCTCCCTTTCGTTGAAAACGTTGTACGGATTTCCAAACCTTATAAATTGGCCAGCAGGGAGTTTAAGGGCACAGATACCAAGATTGACCTTAAAGACCTGTCAATCGGTGGAAAAGAACTGACGGTTATGGCTGGACCATGTTCCGTTGAGGATGAGAAACAACTCTACGAGACTGCCGTTGGGGTGAAAAAGGCTGGCGCCCAGGTACTCCGTGGTGGGGCATTTAAGCCCAGGACGTCCCCCTATTCCTTCCGTGGTCTAGGCAAAGAGGGGTTGGAACTGTTGAAGGATATTGGTCAAAAGACTGGCCTGAAGGTAATTACGGAGGTGATGAGCCTGGATGCCGTAGAACTTGTTTACCGATATGCGGATATTATACAGATTGGTGCCAGGAATATGCAAAATTATCCACTTCTTGAAGAAATAGGCAGGTTTGACAAACCGTGCCTTCTCAAGCGGGGTCTGGCCGCAACTGTTGAGGAATGGTTACTCTCCGCCGAGTACATCATGGGGAAGGGTAACCACCAGGTCATTCTCTGTGAGAGGGGTATCCGTACCTTTGAGACCTCTACACGAAATACGCTGGATTTAAGTGCCGTGCCGATGGTAAAACGCCTCAGTCATCTGCCTGTGGTCTGTGACCCAAGCCATGCCACGGGCAAGTGGTATCTGGTGGCTCCAATGGCCATGGCCTCAGTGGCCGCTGGCGCCGATGGACTCCTGATAGAAGTACATCCAGACCCGGACCACGCCATGTCCGACGGGCCCCAGTCTCTTACCCTTGAGAATTTTTCCATGCTAATGAAACAGCTCGTACCCCTGGCTGGACTACTGGGAAGGCAAATCAAGGGAGGGCAATAGTGGAGGCTACAGCGACTCCCACTTTATCCGTCTTTATCTGTCTCGCTCAGAATGACAAATAGTGCTGTGTAGACTTTGGGCCACAACAGACTATTACTGCCTGGAAATGAGGCCAACTTGCAAACCCGCCCCTACGACTTGAGCATAGAGCAGAAAACAGGTAACATGTGTCCATGAGACCAGAAACTCGCTGGAACGTCCCGTTAGCCTTCCTTTACCTCTTCCTTTTTTTGGGTGCAAATGACCCCCAGGTCATTATCCTGGAGAAACTAACGGCCCTGGAGGAGACCTTGCACGAAATGGCCCTGAAGCTGGAAGGTATGGAAAGGAGGCTGACGGCCCTGGAGAAGGGCACTACCCAGCCCCCGAAGACTACAAAGGCCCCTTCCACCCCACTTAAGAAGCCCGGATTCGTTGACATCGGGCAGGGCCTGACGGTAGTCAACCTTGTTTACAAACCAGTCCTCAACGACACGGTCTTTACGGGGGAACTGGAGAACGGTAGTTCTAAAGACTATCAGTTTGTCCTCTTTAACGTAGAGGTACTGGACGCCAAGGGCAGGGTGCTGGGGGCCAATGCCGCTTACGTGATGGATATCCCCATGGGGGCAAGGCAGTCCTTTGAAGTGACCATCTATGGGGTGAGCGTTAAAGATATTAACCGCTACATTATAAAGTACGTTAAGGGGTCTTAATAAACCAGGGGATATGGGGGTAGGGAGTGAAAAGAATTGTAAATTGGAAGTTGGAAATTTTAAAATTTCCAATTTCTAATTTCCAATTTTCAATAAAGGAATAGGGGGTAGAGGTCAGGGGCTACGACTATCGTATAGCCTCTGGGTTAATTCCGCAAGCCTTTCGGCGATTTCCTTCTTGGTGTTGGCCTGAGCCTCCAGTCTCCCGCCTGGGCCGAGGAGGTAGGCCAGGTGCCTATCCCCTTCAATATCCTTTAAATCATTGGCCACCACGACCTCAGCCTCCCACTGTCCCATCGCCTGACGGGCTATCTCAAGGAGTCCCTCTTTGGTCTTACCCACCTCCAGCTTGAAGCCCACCAGGAGAGACCCAGGCCACCAAGCCCTGATGCGGTCTATCACCTTGGGCGTGGGCACCAGCTTTACTATCCAGTCTTCCGTAGAGGACACCTTCCCATCTATCACCCTCTCCGGGGCGTAGTCTAATACGGACATGGCGTGGACAATCACCTGGAAATCCTGTCCTTTTAGGCCCTCGAGCTCACGGAGGAGGTCTTCTATTGTAGTAACTTCAATAGCCTTTGCCCCCTTTGGGGGCCTTTCACTCCCGCTCCCATAAATAAAGGTAACCCTTGCCCCCCTTTTTATAAACTCCGAGGCAATCTCTTTCCCCAGTCTGCCAGTGGAGGTGTTGCTGATATAACGGATGGCATCCAGGGGGGACCTGGTAGGGCCGGAGGTGATAAGGATGTTGGTCTTTTTCATAAGGGGTAGATTCTTCGCTTCGCTCAGAATGACACCTTAGCCACTAGCCCCTGACCCCTAATCCCTGTCCCCTATCATTTCGGCCATTTCCTGTCAAAGAAGATATTCTTCCCGGTAGCCGAGAGGGGGATGCCCACCACAACGTCGCAATCGCATACCCCCATCTTCCTGGCCACCGCCCCCACACGGTACATAATCCTGTTATCCACGTTGAGCATAGACAGGGTCTTTACGGCGGAGCCTACGGCAATACCTAGGTCCTGCAACCTCCAGGCACACTGCGGGCCTTTGAATTCCTCCATCTCCCTGGGCACCCTCTCTTTACAGGTATCAAACCCACATGCCCCGCAATTCAGTCCGCAATGGGTTGCATCCTTCATCCCTATAAGGAGCACCGCCGAGGAGTTCTTTACATTATCTCCATCTCTGTCAAAGCCCCCCCGCCCCGTCCTTTCTCCGTATTCTACAATGGCCTGGGCCAGACGGCGCAGTTCCTCCCCTTCCAGTACCTTTATCTTTATGAAATCTTCCCCCTTGGACTTAGGGGCCGTCCTTGCCGATAGTGCCGCAAGCTCAGCCGCCGTCTTTAACCCTTGTATCTCTTCCAACTAAAACCCCTTTTATGACCAAGCAAGTCCGCCTGAGGCGGATCTGCCTATGGCATGACTCGGCCACTACACACTATTGTTTATTTCCTAGCCGGAAATTTAGACCACCTGGAAAGGAGTTCTACCAGGAGCCTCACCCCTGCACCTGTGCCCCCCTCCTTCCAGTAAGGGCCACTCTTGTCCGCCCATGCAGTGCCAGCTATATCCAGGTGTACCCAGGGGGAGTCTTCCACGAATTTTTTGAGAAAGCAGGCACCTGTAATAGCCCCTGCCACCCCAGGACCGGCATTCTTCATGTCTGCTATATCACTCTTTATTAGTTCGTCATAATCGTCCCATAAGGGGAGTTCCCAGACCCTCTCCCACGAGGCCTCTCCCGCCTCTTTTATCCTCTTTTTTAGCTCCTCGTTATTCCCCAGCATCCCTGTGGCGGTATTACCCAGGGCCACCACGCAGGCCCCCGTAAGGGTGGCCAGGTCTATCATTGCCCTGGGTTTGTATCGCCTGGCATAGGCCAGGGCATCTCCCACTATAAGCCTCCCCTCGGCGTCTGTAGTAATAATCTCTACGGTCTTTCCGCCAAGGCAGGTAATAATATCTCCCGGGCGGCTAGCCGTACCGCTGGGCATGTTCTCAGCCAGGGGTAGTAATCCTATTATATGGAGCGGGACCTTCAGCCTGGCCAGCGCCCTGATGGCCCCCAGCACGGTGGCCGCCCCTGCCATGTCCCCCTTCATCTTATCCATATCCCTTGAAGGTTTTATAGAGATACCGCCTGAATCAAAAGTAACGCCCTTACCCACCAGGGCTACGGTGTCGCCCCTCCCTCTTGTGCCGTACTCAAGGGTTACAAACTGTGGGGGGTTACTGCTCCCCTTACCCACGGCGATAATACCGCCCATCCCCAGCTTCTTCAGGGCGTCCCCTTTCCACACCTTGACCCTTAACCCCAGTCTCCTGGCCGCGTCCCTTGCGGTTCGGGTCAGCATGTCTGGGGTGGCCTCGTTAGGCGGGAGGTTCACCAGGTCCCTGGTGAAACAGGCGGCCTCGGCGATAGTCTCGCCCCTCCTTACCCCCCTTTTCGCCTCACCGAGTTGCCTAGCCCCCTCCACCAGCAGGGTTACTGTCTCCAGCTCCCTCTTCTCCTCCGGCTCAGGGTGTTTAAACCTCTCAAAGCGGTAAAGTCCCAAAAGCAGGCCTTCCGCAACGGATTGGGAGGTCTTGGAGACGTAGTTAAGGACTATCGGATAGAGCGGCAGGGTCAACCCCTTCAGCCCCAAATCCCTTGTCTCACGGGCGGCCGTGGCCGTTGCCTGACGCAGTTTATCAAAGGAGAGGTCTTTTTTCTTCCCCAGACCCAGGAGCAGCAGCCTCTTAGCCGGGACTTTGCCATAGGTGTGCAAGAGATAGGACTTGTTCAACCCCGGCTTGAACTCACCCTTCTTGAGGAGATTGGAGATGGCCCTGCCCAGGGCCTTATCCAGTACCTTTGCAACCGGGCTGAGGGGGGACTGCTCAAAGAGGCACAGTACCCCTATCTCGCAGGGTTCTTTGTGGAGGGTACCTGTCTTTACCCTAATCTTTATCTTGGCCATAGTGGGGCAATTATATCAGGGGTTGGGGTCCTTTTCCATTGTATATTGGGTGCATGGGGGAAGGGATTTGGGAGATGAAATCCAGAGAAAGAATCCTTTACATAGGGGCAAAAACATCGTAGAATTGCTAAGTTATGAATATGAAGCGAAACGGTACTAACTACCCTATTATCCTTGCCCCTGGTGTCTTCGGCTTTAACCGCAAGACAATCTCCTATTTCCTGGGGATAACCCGTTACCTGAATGACATGGGCTTCCAGACGATGCATACAAAGACCGCAGTGGCCCGGGTGGAGCGTCGGGCCATGGTACTGAAGCATCAGATAGAAGGGTACCTGAAAAAGACCAGGGCCAGTAAGGTAAACATCATTGCCCACAGCATGGGGGGGCTGGATGCCCGCTATATGATAGCCAAGCTGGATATGGAGGACAGGGTAGCCTCTCTCTCCACGGTGGTAACCCCGCACAGGGGGA
>DATETB010000011.1:0-3632 GCA_035283825.1 Candidatus Brocadiales bacterium
TCCGTTGGTTATGCCCCCTCCTGGAAGGCAACGCCTCCCATCCGAGAAGGGGGACTCAATTCTTTCAAGGTCTATTACAGAGAGGACCATTATGGAGATTTTGCCCTGGGGGTGCCAGGCAACCATAACGTCAAGAATGCCCTGGCGGCTATCGCCGTGGGACATTGGGCCGGCCTGCCGAAGGAGTCTATGCAGAAGACATTGAAGGAATTCAGGGGGGCTAACCGCAGGTTCCAGATGCTGGACACGGTGCGTGGGGTGACGGTCATAGACGATTATGGGCATCACCCAACGGAGGTGTGCGCTACGTTGCAGGCGGCCAGGGAACGCTTCCAGGGGAGGAAGCTGTGGTGCATCTTCCAGCCCCATCAGCACACCCGTACCAGGTTCTTCCTTAGCAGGTTTGCCAGGGCCTTCAGGGAGGCGGATGAGGTGGTCTTCACGGACATCTATCCTGCCAGGGATAGTAAGGAGGACATGGAGTCGGTTAGCTCTGTTGACCTCCTGAAGGAGGCACAGAGGGAAGAAGTCAGGGCCTTGTACGTATCTGGCCTGGATAATGTGGCAAGTGAGGTATACCCGCGGCTCAGGGAAGGTGACGTGGTGATGACCATGGGAGCCGGGGACGTGTGGAAAGTAGGGGTGGAGCTTGTTTCTCTCTTGCAAGGCGGTACCACCTCTGGCGTCGGCGGCAGCACTGCCTGGCAAAGAAATGGACATTGCGATGGTCAAGGACTTAAGGGACAAAATTAAGCACCAGCAGTGCCTGAAGGGGTATACCACTTTCAAGGTGGGTGGGTCTGCCACCCTGTTTGCAGAGCCTACCAACCCGGAGGAGCTTCAGGGGGTTCTTGATTACGGGAAGGAGCAGGGGCTTAAGATATTTGTCCTCGGTAAGGGGAGCAATATCTTAGTAAGAGATAGCGGAGTGGAGGGCCTGGTGGTCCACATCCCCAGAGGTGCTTTTAACAGGATTGAGCGCAGCGACGAACAGGTGCTGGTAGAGGCGGGGGTTAGTCTCCCCAGGCTTATCCAGAGGACAGCGGAATGGGAGCTTAAGGGGCTGGAGAACCTGGTGGGCATCCCCGGCAGTGTGGGGGGTGCCGTGGCCATGAATGCCGGCGGTAAATATGGGACTGTAGAGCGCTGGATTGAGGAGGTATCCACCATCGGATACGATGGGGCATTGCATTCTTACACACGAGGGCAAGTAGATTTCCAGTACAGGAATGCGGGACTGGGGAAGCAGATTGTCCTTGGGGCCAGGTTAAGGCTTGAGAAAGGTTCCAAGGAGGAAATTCTCCACCAGATGAGGGAGATTTACGAGGAAAAGAGCAGGAGCCAGCCCCTTTCCGCAAAGAGCGCCGGGTGCGTCTTTAAGAACCCACCAGGGCAGAGCGCCGGGGGCCTTATTGACCAATCCGGGCTAAAGGGGTTTAAGGTCGGTGGTGCGATGGTATCCAGGAAACATGCCAATTTTATCGTAAACTGGAGCAGTGCCACGGCGGCCCAGGTCCTTGAGCTTATCCAGAGGATAAGAGAAGAGGTGAAGAAACGGTTCGGAGTCTGGCTGGAGCCAGAGATAAAGATATGGTAGCCCCATCTGCTACGAGCGATAGTCTACGATCCGAGGTCGGCCATCGGCAGTCAGCCGAGGACCGGAACACGAGGCCTGGCGACCACCCTGGAGAGGCAGTATTGAAAGTGGCTGTCCTGATGGGTGGAATCTCCCCGGAGAGGGAGGTGTCTCTCCGCTCTGGCCAGGCGGTGGTAGAAGGTCTCAAGGAGGCTGGCCATTCCGTGATACCCATAGTCGTGAACGATACGAGAGTGGAGGAGCTTGACTCGCCTCAGGCGGGGGATGTAGACCTGGCCTTTGTTGCCCTGCATGGTCGTTTTGGGGAAGATGGAGGGATTCAGTCCCTGCTGGAGGCGAAGGGCATCCCCTACACGGGTTCCGGCGTGAGCGCCAGCAAGCGGGCCATTAATAAAGTAGAGTCCAAAAAGGTCTTTAGGACCAGGGGGCTATCCACCCCCAATTTCATAGTCCTAAGGCGTCACGAGTCCCTCAGGCCGGAGCATGCCATAAGCAGGCTGGGTAAGTTGTCCTTCCCCCTGGTGGTGAAGCCTGCTTGCAACGGTTCTAGTGTGGGTGTGACCATTGTAAAGGTAATTGAAGGTCTTATCCCTGCCCTGGAGGCAGCTTTCCATTATGAGGATACGATCCTTCTGGAGGAGTATATTGCTGGCCGTGAACTCACGGTAGGGGTGCTGGGGGAAGAGGCCCTCCCTGTGATAGAGATACGGCCTTCCAGGGAGTTTTACGACTTTGAGGCCAAATATAAGGATACCAACACCCGTTACATCCTGTGTCCGGGACTCCCCGGCGGGGTATATCAAGAGGCCCAGGATATAGCCCTTAAGGCCCATAAGGCGCTGGGTTGCAGTGATTTTTCCAGGGTGGATATGATGTGCGATGAGTTGGGGTCCCTCTATCTTTTAGAGGTGAACACTATCCCTGGGTTTACCGAGAGGAGTCTCCTACCCAAGGCCGCTCAGGCAACGGGGATGAGCTTTTCACAGCTCTGCAATAAGATAGTGGACCTTGCCTTGAGCAGGACCGTAGAGTCAGTGTAACTCCTGTAAGTACAGGCAATATAGATGGCAGAAAAGGGAAAAAAAGACCAGGTAGAGGAAGGAAGGCTTCGTAGGGTAGTAGGGGCCTATTACTTCAAGATACCCGTTGCGGTGGCGATTATTGGCCTCGTGGTCTGGGGTATTTATGGAGGGTGGAGTTACTTCTCTGCACTGGAAGAATTTAAGATAAAGGAGGTTGTATTTGTTATCCGTCCCGAAAATGGGGTGAAAGAGAACCTCCTGGGGGAGATAAAAGATACCAGAGGGATAGTAGGACGGGGGTTCTTTGATAAGGGGCTTTCTCAGGAGGTAGCCAGGAGATTAGAAGGGATACCCTGGGTGAAGAGTGTCCATTCCGTAAAAAGGGAATTCCCTAATAGATTAAGGGTGCAGTTAGAGATAAGGCGGGCCGTAGCGGTGTATAAACCTGTAGTGGGCCGAAACCCTGATTCGCCTCAGGCGGAGAAGGGGGGAACGAATCTAAAGGATAAGAAGGATGAGGTCTTCTATCTCCTTGATGAAGAAGGCATGGTACTGCCAGGGACGCATTTTTCATGGCCACAGGACCAGGGGAAGACCCCTTACATAGAATCCAGGAGGTTAAGGATTGTCCCGAGGGCAGGACAGAGGATGGAAGATAAGGGGATACTGGCCGGGGTAGGACTTGTGCGTCTCCTGAAGGAGAACGAAGTCCACAAGGTAATGGGTCTCAGGTCTGTGGATGTTACTGAGGTGGGCCGGGGCAGGAGCCGCGGCGAGAGTGACATTACCATCTGGACTAACGGCGGGATAGCCATCAAGTGGGGCTGTCCCCCCCTCTGTGGGCACGTGGACGAGATTCCTGACGGGCAGAAACTCAAAAACCTCCTTAGCATTGTCAAGGCTGAGGGGAAGAAGTTTGAACAGATGGAATATATTGACGTCAGGTGGAAACTACCCAGGGGGAAGAAGAAAGAGGATAAAGAATTTTCAGCCCAGGAAAAGAGGAAGAAACT
>DATETB010000012.1:0-3991 GCA_035283825.1 Candidatus Brocadiales bacterium
AAACCTATCGTACCCCTCCTGACAGAGGGCTATCAGTATATCAGGTATTGTTACGAAGGGGAAGTCTACGGACTCTCTGGAGAGGACGACGTCCCCGTAACAGGAGGTACCCCTGCTCTCTGGGCCGTAGAAACTGGACTGCGAGGTGCACCACCCCTCCATGACCCCAGCCCTCCCCAGCAGCTGAGCCGCAAAGACCACCCCCTGACCACCCAGCCCCGCTATCCTGATTTCTTTTTTCATGGATGAATCATTATATAAATAATCGGGGTGTATCTCTATTTATTTTGCGGGGGGCTTGCCCCCCGCCACCCCAGGAGAAAGTCTTGTCCAGGGCGGAAGCCAGTCCGCCTCTTATAGAAAATTTGGCATTGAATTTGCGAAATAATTCTGTTATAAGACAGTTTTATCATAAACAGAGACCTCTGCAAAAGAGAGAAAAGCAACACTATAATAATGTCATTGAGAGCGAAGCGAAGCAATCTCATGCTCCCTTGTGGAGGACGTTTAGAGATTACTTCGGGGCTTCACCTCTCGTAATGACAGCCTCGTCTTAGATTTTTTCAGCGGTCTCACATAGAAAGCAAGAGGAGCAAAACAATGCCCGCAAAGAAGATAGTGTTTGACAGGGAGGCCTGGGAGGCCATCCGTAATGGGGTAAAGAAACTATCCGATGCAGTAAAGATAACCCTCGGCCCCAGGGGTAGGAACGTAATCATACAAAAGAGCTTCGGCTCGCCCACCATCACCAAAGATGGCGTAACCGTGGCCAAGGAGGTGGAGCTGGAAGACCACCTGGAGAACATCGGCGCCCAGATGGTGAAGGCCGTTGCCGCCAAGACCAGCGACGTGGCAGGAGACGGTACCACTACGGCCACCATCCTGTCAGAGGCCATCTTCCTTGAGGGTCTCAAGAACGTCATCGCCGGGACAAATGCCATGGCCATTAAGAGGGGGATAGACAAGGCCGTAGAGGTCATAGCAAACCGACTCAAGGAGATGAGCATACCCGTGAAGGGCCGCAAGGAGATAGAACAGGTGGCCACCGTGGCCTCTAATTACGACCCCGACGTGGGAAAGATTATTGCCGATGCCATGGAAAAGGTGGGCAAGGACGGCGTCATTACGGTGGAGGAGGGTAAGAGCCTCCAGACCGAGGTGAAATGGATTGAGGGACTCCAGTTTGACAAGGGGTACCTGTCCCCCTACTTTATCACCAACCCCCAGACCATGCAGACCGTGCTGGAGGAACCGTACCTACTAATCCATGAGAAGAAGATAACTACGGCAAAGGGCATAATACCCGTACTGGAGAAGGCGGCCCAGCAGGGCAAACCCCTGCTAATAATTGCAGAGGACGTGGAAGGGGAGGCCCTGACCCTGCTGGTGGTGAACAAGCTCAGGGGGGTGCTGAAGTGTGCCGCTATAAAGGCCCCCGGCTACGGAGACCGCAGGAAGGCCATGCTGGAGGACATTGCCGTCCTCACCGGCCGCACCGCAGTCTTTGAGGACCTAGGCATAGACCTGGAGACATTAAAGCTAAAGGACCTCGGCAGGGCAAAGAAGGTGGTGATAGACAAGGACAATACCACTATCATTGAGGGTGCTGGCAGTAGTGCATCCATAAAGGGGCGCATTGACCAGCTAAGGACCGAGATAAAGACCACCACCAGCGACTATGATAGGGAGAAACTGGAGGAAAGGCTGGCAAAACTGGCCGGGGGTGTAGCCCAGGTAGTGGTGGGGGCTGCGACGGAGAGTGAGATGAAGGAGAAGAAGTCCAGGGTGGAAGACGCCCTGCACTCTACCCGTGCCGCGGTGGAAGAGGGCATACTCCCTGGCGGGGGCGTGGCCCTCCTCAGGGCCAGGGCGGCCCTGGATACGATGAAACTCAAGGGGGATGAGGCAGTGGGGGTGGACATACTGCGCCGGGCCCTCCTGGCCCCGGCACGCCAGATAGCCGATAATGCCGGCGTACACGGACCCGTGGTGGCACAAAAGATACAAGAGGGGGAGGGCAACTTCGGCTACGATGCCAGTGCCAATAAATACTGTGACATGGTGAAGGAGGGGATCATTGACCCTACCAAGGTGGTAAGGTCAGCCCTGCAGAACGCCGCTAGTGTAGCCACACTCCTGCTGACCACCGATGCCATGGTGGGCCAGATACCAGAGAAGAAGAAACCCGCTGCCGCCCCACCCATGCCCGGCGGTTACGGCGGCTATGGAGACATGTACTAACCAGGAACCAGGGGCTAGGAGCCAGGGAGGAAGTAGTAGTGGTAGGGTGCGTCTGGACGCACCCTACTTTCTGTTCAATAGGTTCAACAAGTTACCACTGGATTTAACAGGCGAGTTAGAAAAATAAGTCCACTCAAGAGGCATGTCTGCAGTGGCATTCCCCTTCTTTCTCCACGCAGTCGCACTGGCAGGGCGTAGAGGTTACTTGTCCCTGTGATTCGTGCTCGTGGCCCTTATGCATCGTCGGCATCATGCACATACATCCCATGACTAAAGGCAGGGCAAGTCCAACAAGGACATAAAAATACTTTTTCATAACCCTCGTTTTCTAATCTCCTTTCCTTTAGTCCGCATGAGGTGGGTTAACCTGCGCAAGGGTGGAGGCCCCTCCCCCCTGCTCCTTCTTCCAGAACCATCCCCTTCCAGGTCTTTTTACCTTAACCTTTTTGGGCCTGAGGGGCCTCAGGAGTTGCCATTTCTTTACCATGTGGTAGATGATGGGGATTACAATGAGGGTTACAAGCGTGGAGGTCAGCGAACCACCAATTATGGGTACAGCCAGTGGCCTCATTATCTCTGCGCCTGTACCGGTAGCCCAGAGCATGGGCAGAAGGCCAAAGAGGGTGGTAGATACTGTTAAGAGTTTGGGCCTTAGCCTTAAGACGGCACCCTCCAGGATGGCCTCTGTAATCTGGCCCTCTTCCCTTATGTTTTCCTCGCCCCTCTTTTCAAAGGCCTCTTTCAGAAAGGCTACCATCAAAATCCCTGTAGAGGTGGCCATACCAAAGAGGGCAATGTAGCCCACCCAGACGGCCACGCTGAAGTTGTAGCCCCAGATAAACTGTAATATCATCCCACCCGTCAGGGCAGTGGGAACCGTCAGCATTATTACTATAGCATCGGTAAAAGAGGTATAGGTAATATAAAGGACTATGAACATGATGACAATGACAATGGGCACGAGGAACTGGAGGGTCTTTTTGGCCCGCATCTGGTGTTCGTACTGTCCGCTCCACTGTATAAAATAACCAAGCGGGAGTTTTATCCTCTGAGGGATTACCTCCGTGGCCTCTTCCACCACGCCTATGACATCCCGGCCCCTTACGTTAAAGAGGACATAGGCCACAAGGAGTCCATTCTCGCCCCTTATCATGCTGGGGCCAGGGACCACCCTGATATCTGCCAGTTGATAGAGTGGAATCTGGGCCCCCGTAGCGGTAGGCACCAGGACCCTCTGTATCTTATCCACGGCCTCCCTTAGTTCCCTGGCATAACGCACCCTTACCGGGAAGCGCTGGCGGCCTTCCACTGTTGTCGTGATGGTCTTACCCCCCAGTGCCACCTCTATAACGTCGTGTACGTCCCCTATATTTATCCCATACCTGGCCACCTGCCGGCGGTCTATGTCAATCTCCATATAATTTTCCCCAATCAACTTGTCAGGGTAGATATCCACTGCCCCCTTGACGGTCCTGAGGACGTCTGCCACCTGCTGGGCCAGGTCTACCACGGTCTTCTGGTCGCCACCGTATATCTTCGCCCCTACCTGGGTCCTTATCCCCGTTGAGACCATGTCAACACGGTTTATTATGGGTTGGGTCCATATGTTAGACCAGCCCGGGACCTTCACTACGGAATCCAGTTCCATCAGGATTTTCTCCTTGGTCATCCCCTTCCGCCACTCTTTTTTAGGCTTAAGGTTTATTATGGACTCCGCCATCTCTATGGGGGCAGGGTCTGTGGGGGTATC
>DATETB010000013.1:0-3735 GCA_035283825.1 Candidatus Brocadiales bacterium
CTCCTGATGGGACAACTGGAGCACAAGATGGGCCTGTCCAAGCTCCATAACCTCCCGGCAAAGCTCAGCGTAGAGTCTGGCAACATCTGTAACCTCAGATGTCCCCTCTGCCCTACGGGGCAGCACGACCCCTCCGCTAAAAAAGGACTCCTGCCTCTTCAGACCTTCAAGAAGGTCATTGATGAACTGGGAGGGGGTCTCCTCCTCTTACGCCTTTACGACTGGGGTGAACCCCTCCTCAACCCTGAGCTGGTGCCTATGATAGAGTACGCCAGTGTCAGGGCCATACCAGTCAAGATAAGTACCAACCTGAGCCTTAAGCTGGATGAGGCCCAGATGCGGGCACTCCTCTCCTCAGGTCTGAGGAAGATGTACGTCTCCTGTAATGCCGCCAGCCCGGAGACCTATCCCACCTATCACGTCGGGGGAGATTTCCATCTGGTCATGGAGAATCTCAGATTTCTTGCCGAAGAGAAGAAAAAGTCGGCCTCGCCGACGGAACTGGTCTGGCTCTTCCACGTCTTCAGCCACAATGAACATGAGACAGAGAAGGTCAAAGAGATGGCCAGGGGGTTGGGTGTAAGGCTGGAGATAAAGAAGATGCGTCCAGATATGGGAAAGGAGATATTTGAGACTGCCGGGGAGGCCATCCGCAGGGATGGACACTGGCTACCCAAAAACCCGGAGTACAACATATTTAATACCGGGAAACAGAGACACAAGAAGGCCTTCTCCTGCGACCTCCTGTGGACCGAGACGGTAATAAACTGGGATGGCGCCGTCATGCCTTGCTGTTCTGTCTATAGCGAGAGGTACTCTTTTGGCAACATACTGGAGAGGCCTTTTAAGGAGATATGGAATGGAGAGATGTACGTGGCGGCCAGAAAGGAGGTGTTATCTAAAGAAGAAAACGGTGCTACCTGGACGATATGCCGTATGTGTAAAAAGACAGGCTTTCTCCATGGCTAAGAAATGATGCCAGCATATTGCAGGTATTGCCCCCTGAGATAGTCTCTTTCCCCCCCGGTTAGAATCCCTTGCAAGTAGTCTTCCAGCCTCTGTATATCTATCTCTCTGTCCACGTGTCCTCGTTCCAGACACTTTTTTACCAAAAAATTATAGGGCCGTGTCAGGAAGGGTTTATATGCACCTGTACGGTCTTTGACCAGGGAGATATCTCCAGGGGAGATACTATAAGCAAAGGTGCCAAAATTGTGTAACCTGGAGAGGAATCTAGCAGCGTGCCAGAGGATAGAATACCTCCTCTGTGCAGATTGGGGGCATCTTTGCAGGACGTCTCTTATATCTTCCGCCTTTTCCAATTCCTTGAATAAAAGCATACCCTTGTACCCTTTGTCCTGTGTCCACTCTATGGCCGCCACGGGAGGACTCACGGGGAAATAGGCCTTGCGGAGTCCATTAGCGCCCTGCCAGGTCCGCCTGAGGCGGATGGCTAGTGGTATCCCTTTTTGTTGGGAATAAAATTCACAGACCCGTACGGTTTCTCCTGCTGTCCCCTTTTTAATCTTCGCCGTATACCATGAGACGTTGAATTGCCCCCGGTGTTCTTCCTGTATTTTCTGCCTGGTCGGGGCTAGAGCAAGAAGCTCCTCCAGATGGTATCCCTCAAGAAAATAACATGTCAGCCTGGCATCTTTATACGACTTATAGCCTCTGTCACCCCTGACGCAGGCATTGGAGATCCTTTGGGCGTCCCTCTTCAAGATTTGATGGGTGTACGCCTCCAATCTCTTCCATCTCGGAAGGTCCCTAAACTCCTCTTTGGTCTTACAATAGGCCTTAAGGAACCTGAATTTGTATGTGAGGGTAAAATCAGCACCAATGCGGTTGAGCTTGGCGAGGGTCCACTCCTTCTCTTCAGTGGAGAGTCCCTGGCTCACCCGGCTGCGTTCAAAGTCAATGAGAAATATCTGACTATCTTGAGGGTTGGCCAGGAGAAAATTGTTTAAGGCAAAATCTTCCTGGAGGATACCCTCGTCATGGGTCTTTCTGGAGAGTCTCCCCAGTGCCTCTATCACCCTTGCCTTATCTCTGTGAGCGGTATCCCTCGTGCAGAAATATTCCAGGAGGTTGAGGGCCCCTGGAAGTCTTTGAATGAGGAGATAGGATTCCTGGAGCAGTCCCCTCTGGTATTTCTCCCCAGCGGCCAGAGGGAGTACCACAGGAATACCCCTCTCCTGAGCCACCAGGCTTACCTCCAGTTCTCTCAGGGCCTTAGACTTAATAAACTGATGCTTGAGGCGCTGGAGTACACCTTTCACCCGGAAGGTCTTGACGTAAACCTCTCCTCCATTAACTGTGGTTTCCAGTAGTGCAAAGGACTTTCTCCTTCCCTTTTTGAGGACGGTTACACCCGCTCCTTCATGGAACTTAACCAGCCCCTCTAACCCTTCCAGTAGTGCCTCTTGTCCTGCTGGGACATACCAGGTTACGTCTTTAAGGCGTTTTTCGGCAAATCTCTGCACCTTATTTCTTGAAGACCTTTATCAGAAGGACCACTGCTATAGCGGTTATAACGACATTGGGTCCCCATAAGGTAAGGACCACGGGTGTCCGCACGTCTGTAGCCAGGACTTTCACTATTGTTACGAGGGGATAATATATTACCAGGATTATGATAAAAGTTATTAAGATGCCTATAAGGATGTTTCCCCTGCGGCTCATTATGCCTATAGGTATTCCCACCAGCACAAAGGCCAGGCAGGAGAAGGCTGGATATAATCTATTTTGGATGGCAACGGAGATGTCGCGAGAGGTCTCTATTTTCTCCCGCAGGGACAGTATTTGGTTCCACCGGCTGCGTTCGGTATCGGCGTTTAACTCCAGGGCACTCAGACGTTCAACCTCCGCCGCATAGTGGGCTAAATTCTGTTCTTCCAGTCTAATAGTCTCCTTTGCCAATTGCTTTTGTTCTTCAGCCCTTTCTATGCGTGACTGCTCTCTTTCTATCGTCTGCGTAAGTTCCTTAATCTTAATGTCTCTGTCGTCCTGGCCCCCCTGTTTGGGCTTTCCTGAGACAGTCAGTTCCTTGCTCAAGAGGAGGGTCCCGAGGGCCTCTTTCGCAACACGGACGTAGTTTCCTGAGACCTTGATTTCGTTGTCAAGGTTCTCCTGCCCGGCCTTTTCTTTGGCAACGGTTCCCTGCGATTTTACTATCTCTAGCTGAAATGCAGTCCTCTCATTTACTAACTTCTGGCAAGCCTCTTCTGCCTCCTGTAATCGGCCTTTGACAGCCCTGCGAGTTAGCTTCTTTTCCCTTGGGACGTCTTTTAACTCCCTTATCTCATTTCTTACATTCTTTTTAAGCTCAAAGAGTTCACGTAGAGACGCATACTTTTTAAACTTGGTCCATTCCGTAAGGCCCAAAGGGACCTTGAAGAGGGTCTCATCAAAGGCGATGGCTGTAGGGGTAGCGGTTGGACTCTGGGGGTCCGTCTTTTTGGGATTAATCTTAATGAATTCCCCTTTCTTCAGGGCAAAGAGGATAAGATTATTGTCTGAATCCATGGTCAGGCTCCCCTCGTCTGCCAGGATAATGCTGGAGACCTTTTCCCCCGCGGTTTCCATGATAATTACGTCCTTAAAGAGACCCCCCTCTGCAGACCTAATATAAACATAATAGGGAGGGAACCTCATCTTACCCTGGGCGGCCCCGACAGTCTGTGCCAGGATTTCTTGAACCGCCCTCTCCTGGAGTACCCTGAGCATGCGGTA
>DATETB010000014.1:0-2317 GCA_035283825.1 Candidatus Brocadiales bacterium
GAAATGGCAGGGATGCGAGACAAGCTGATTCATATCTACTTTGGAGTAAATTATAGATTAGTCTGGACAGCTATTAAAGAAAGGATACCCCAATTAAAACCTTTGATTAAGAAAATCTTAGATGAAATCTGACTTAGGCTCACCCCGTGCCCCTCATCCTCCTTGCACTAGCCCTGGTCTTTTACACCCTGGCGGCGGTGTTTTATTCCCGACACCTTTCTAGGGTTTTTGGGCTAAATCCCAAAGAAATAACCCCGGCAGTCAAAAACTGCGACGGCAGGGATTACGTGCCTACCAGGACGCCGATAGTCTTTGCCCACCACTTTGCCTCCATTGCGGCGGCCGGGCCTATACTCGGGCCTACGCTGGCCCTGATATACGGCTGGGGGCCTGCCTGGCTGTGGATTATACTGGGTGGGATATTCTTTGGGGCGGTACACGACTTTTCTGCAATCTTCGTCAGTCTTAAGGAGGACGGACGCAGTATCGCCGAGGTTGCCAAAAAGACCCTGGGGCTAGCTGGCTTCTTCATGGTCGTTGCCTTTAGTATTACTATGCTCCTCCTGGTGAATGCCACCTTCCTGAACGCCACCAGCATGGCCCTTACCTCTGTACTTAGCCTGGAACAGCTTGGCATGGAATCCACCTCCGCCCAAGCTCCCTCCCCCTTGATGGGGGAGGGTAGGGAGGAAGACACACCCCCTACCCCTCTTTTTAGAGGGGAGGACACCCTCCCCCTTCCCCCTCCCATCAAGGGAGGGGGGATAGGAGTTGCTCCCCTCAAGGGAGGGGGAAACTACGAACAGCCAGTCCAGGGAGGGAGAGACTACAGATGGCTGAAACTCCACGGGCTATTCCACATAAAAGGAGACCAGGCCCAGATTGGTGGGATTGCCTCCATGTCAGTCATAATCATCACCGCCTTTGCCCCGCTTATCGGATTCCTCCATTACAAAAAGGGCCTCCCCATACTCGCCTCCTCACCCATTGCCATGACTATATGCGCCCTCTCCGTATTCGTGGGTCTAATCCAGCCCGTCTCCCTCCCTCCCCTTATGTGGGTGATAATCCTGTCCCTCTACACACTGCTTGCGGCTGGCGTACCCGTATGGATACTATTACAGCCCAGGGACTTTATTAACGTCCACCTCCTATACTCCGGGATAGTGCTCCTCATGGTAGGGGTATGCTCTGCCAGCCTCAACGGGGCACATGTAAGATTTCCTTCCCATAACATCTCAGAGGGGACGGCCACTGTGGGGCTTATATGGCCTGGCATATTTATTACCATTGCCTGCGGGGCCATCAGTGGTTTCCATGCCCTCTGCGGGACCGGCACCACCTCCAAACAGTTAAAGTCACAGGGGGCCTCCAGGACTGTGGGGTATTACGCCATGCTACTGGAGTCGTTGATGGCCTGTGCGGTACTGGGGATAATTATAGTGGGGCTGGATTTTATAGAGTACAAAGAACTCGTGTACCCAGCTAGCGGACAGGGCAACCCCATCCTGGCCTTTGCCCTGGCCATGGGACACGGTCTGCATCGGGGGCTGGGCCTGCCGATTGTGTTTGGAGTCCTCTTTGGTATGTTGCTCCTGGAGGGTTTCTTGGTGACCTCTCTGGACGTAGCCGTGAGGCTCAACCGTTACCTATTTGAGGAGTTGTGGCAGGTCTTCTGGCAAAAACCCCCAAGATTCCTGATGCACCACTGGTTCAATTCTGCCCTGGCCGTGGGGCTGATGTTCGTATTAGCCTATTACAACACGGTGGCCACCATCTGGACTATCTTTGGCACTGCCAACCAGCTCCTGGCTTCTATGACCTTGATGGTGGTCTCCTTCTGGTTGCTGAATAACGGTAGGAAGGTATGGTACACCCTTATACCTGCCTGCTTTATGATGGTGACTACCTTCACCATGTTGATAATACTGATGGTCAGTAGGTACATCCCGGAGCACAATATCTCCCTCATCGTAGCAGATAGCATCCTGTTGGGGTTAGCGGTGGGGATGGTTTATAAGGTGGTAGTTACGCTTGTCGTACTAAAGAAGAACGTAGGGACAGGTCTTTAGACCTGTCCGTATTGGACAGACCTGAAGGTCTGTCCCTACATTCTGAAGAGGAAAGCCCCCATGAGTCTCTCTGCAGTTTCAATAACCTGTGCTGTGGAGATAGTCTCCATACAGTTGGACCTTTGACAGAGATTTCTTGCCTCTGGGCCGCATGGTGAACATTCAACCCTGCCCTGGACAATTTCTGCCCTTTCACCCCTTGGCCCCCAGACTGCTGGGCTTGTGGGGCCGAAGAGGGCCAGGGT
>DATETB010000015.1:0-13477 GCA_035283825.1 Candidatus Brocadiales bacterium
GCTTACTGCCCTGGGCAGGGACGAAGACAAGCTCCAGGGCTTCCGCATGGGGGCCGATGACTTCGTAGTGAAACCCTTCTCCCCAGCCGACCTGAAGGAGCGTGTAGACCGTCTCCTGGAGAGGACCACCAGGGCCAGAGACGTAAAGGCCCCATCGGGAGCGGCCTTGCCGCCGTGGGAGGCCCCCGTGGAGATACCCAAGGGGCGTATATCTACGGGGATAAAAAAAGTGGACGCCCTCCTTGGGGGAGGTCTGCCCATAAGTTCAAACATCCTCCTTATCGGACCTATGGGTACAGGCAAGTCCTCCTTCTGCAGGAGCTTTATTGTGGAAGGTCTGCGGGGCTACGAACCTTCCCTCTTTGTGGTAGTGGACGATAACCCTGCCCTTGTAAAGGAAAAGATGAATAACCTCCTGGCAAGACCGCCTATAGACTTTTATGAGACCAACAGGCTCCTGGCCCTGGTGGATGCCAGTTCCTGGGCCTCGGGATTAGAAAGGATACCTGGCGGGCAGACACTTGATAGTTTTCAGGAGATTAATCACCTGGCCAGGGCCATTGCCGATGCGGGTCTGGAGCTTGGACAGAACCCCATTGCCAAGCGGGGGGGAAGGAGGGTAATTGACTCCATCTCTTCCCTATTTGCCCATTTTGAACTGGCCGTCATTCAGGGCTTCCTCTCCAACCTCATCAGGGCCTCTACTACCCATGGAGGCGTCACCACCGTACTCACCCTGGAAGAAGGCATAGTGGAGGAAAAACTCATCAATAACGTAGAGTATTTCTTTGACGGCGTCTTTGAGACCAGGAAGGAGGGCGGCAACCTGCTCCTCAGGGTAGCCAGCATGAAGTGGTTCCAGGTATCGGACCAGTGGATTAGACTTTAGGTGTAAGGGCGACCCGCCTAAGGCTGACAGTCGCCTCTACCCTTAGGGTACTAAGACCGGGGGCAGGGCGTGTTCTTGTATCTTTATTACGCGTCTACACAGGTCGGCCAGGGTAGTCTCGTCCAGTACCCTGGCTATGGCGTTGCGGACGTCCTCCATGACGCTCTTGATGGCGCACGTGGTCTCCTCTGAACACCGCTCATACTCTACGAGGCTGACACAGCTCATGGGGGCCAGTGTGCCATCCAGTGCCCTGACGACCTCCCCCATGGTAATCTTTTCCGGTGGCCTTGCCAGGGCGTAACCCCCCTTTAGCCCCATCTTACTGTAGAGGATACCTGCCTTTCTCAGCGTGAGCAGTATATTCTCAAGGAACTTGGTGGGCAGTTTCTCCCTGGCGGAGATTTCCTTTATCTGCGCCGAATCGTTGGGGTGGTTAAGGGCCAGATAGATGAGGGCCCTTAAGGCATAGTCACTCTTTTTGGAAAGCTTCATATTGAATCTGTCGTCGGCTATCTGCTATCGGCAATCAGTCCGCCTGAGGCGGACCGAAATCAGAAAAGTCTATAGAACTTACATAAATTATAACTGCAAGCTGGCTGTTGTCAACCCCGTACCTAGAAGCTGGGGGCCGGGGATTAGGGAAAAAGTATAACGCAGGCTAAAGTTCGCCAGAGGCGAATCTGCCTCAGGCATGACCTGCGGCTACCCCTGCCCCCTGGCCTCTGGTCTCTCGCTTTGCAATCCCACACCTTTGGTTTGACAAATGGCCTTTTTCCATTAAAATAGGCCAAGCCAGAATACAGAAGTCAGCAGTCGGAATTCAGCAGTGAAAAATTCTAAATTCTGTATTCTGAATTCTTTATTCTTTCTTCTCAGGCACAAGTTTAAAACTGGAGGAAAACTTGAGGGTTGCACTATTAAATCCGCCTTCTTATGCAGATTTTGACGGCGGGGCAGGCTCCCGCTACCAGGCTACCAGGGAGGTGACCAGCTTCTGGTATCCCACCTGGTTATGCTACCCGGCAGGGATGATTAAGGGTAGCAAGGTGATTGACGCCCCGGCAGAACACCTGACCCTGGAGGAGACCCTGGGTCGGCTGAAGGGCTGTGACCTGGTGGCAATCTACACCAGCGCCGCCTCGTTTAACAAGGACGTGCAGACCGCGGGGGCCATAAAGGCCCAAAACAGTAAGGCACTTGTTGCCGTGGTAGGTCCCCACCCCAGCGCCGTACCGGAGGAGTGCCTCAGGGCCTCAAACCACATAGACTTTGTCTGCCGGAGGGAGTTTGACTACACCATAAAGGAGGTGGCAGAAGGTAAGGGGCTTAAAGATGTACTAGGCATCAGCTACCGGAAAAATGGGCAGATAGTCCATAACCCTGATAGGGGGCCTATAGATGACCTTGACGCCCTCCCCTTCGTGGTGGAGACCTACAAGAGGGACTTAGATATCCATAACTACCAAATACCCTACCTCAAGAGGCCCTACGTCTCCATATACACGGGGAGGGGTTGTCCCGCCCAGTGTATATTCTGCCTCTGGCCCCAGACCTTTACCGGGAATACCTACAGGGTAAGGAGTCCTCAGAACGTGGTGGAAGAGGTACAGCTCGCCGTCAAGTATTTCCCGGAGGCCAATGAGATATTCTTTGACGATGACACCTTTACTGCCAACCGCTCCAGGGTGCACGAGATATGTAAGGGACTAAAGCCCCTGGGCATCACATGGTCTACCACCAGCCGGGTGACTACCGACCCGGAGACCTTAAAGGTGATGAAGGACTCGGGGCTGAGGCTCCTCGTGGTAGGATATGAATCGGGGAGTCAAAAGATACTGAACAACGTGAAGAAAGGGACCACGCTGGAACAGGCCAGGGAATTTACAAAGAACTGCAAGAAGCTGGGTATACAGATCCACGGGGCCTTTATACTGGGGCTTCCAGAGGAGACAAAGGAGACCATAGAAGAATCAATCAGGTTTGCCAGAGAGATGAACCCTGACACCATCCAGGTCTCTCTGGCCTCCCCCTACCCTGGGACAAAGTTTTATGAGATGTGCCGGGAGAGGGGCTACCTGGTAGAGGAAAATCTGGTGATGGATAGGGTGTATCAGAACTGTTGTGTGCGTTACCCCACTTTAAGCCACGAGGAGGTCTTCCAGGCGGTTGAGAGATTCTACAAAAAGTTCTATTACCGCCCCGGGTTCATTTTCAAGATACTTAAAAAGATACTCTTTGACAGAGAAGAAAGGAAACGGATCCTCAGGGAAGGCAAGGAGTTCAAGGCGTTCCTCGCCCGCAGGAAGGGACTCGTCAAGGGAAAGAAGTGTTAAACGGAAGGACCCTTAGAAAGAATTACGCCCTCATAAAGGAGGCCATCCTTACCGGCGGACCCAGCTTCATAAACTTTGCCCTCACCAACGCCTGTAATGCCAAATGTAGTTTCTGCACCTTCCCCAGTGTGCCGGCGCAGGACAGGGTGTATGTGGAGGCCCACAGGGCCAAAGAGGCACTGGACATCCTGTATGACAGGGGGATATGGTACATCACCTTTGTGGGGGGAGAACCGCTACTCCATCCCCAGGTGTGGGACATCGTAGGCCATGCTCATAGCAAGGGCATAGTCTGTATGATGTCCACCAATGCCTTCTATCTAAAAGAAAATACGGTAAGAGACATGAAGGAGGCGGGGCTGAGCACCCTCTTCATCTCCATTGATACCCCATCTGCGGAAGAGCACGAGAGGAACCGTGGGCTGCCAGGGGTTTGTCAGAACATAAAAGAGATGGTCCCCCTGCTGAAACGGGCAGGTATCAACTGTATTGCCTCGGTAACTATCAGTAAGGTAATCAAGGATTATTTTAAACTCCCCGGCTTCCTCAAGGGACTGGGGTTGGAGAGGATTACCTTTTCCAACCCGATGATACGGTATTCGGATTCCTATGCTGGCTACAAGGATTCGCCCTTAATAGACTACACGTCTGAGGAGATAATCCAGGTCTTTCGGGATATAAAGAGGCTGAAGGCAGAATCCACGGTGCTTAACCCTACAGCCGCCCTTGATGACATGATAAGATTCTTTAGTAAAGAGGAGGTGAAATTCCCCTGCCTGGGAGGCTACAAATCCTTCTACGTGGACTGGAAGCTGGACGTGTATCCCTGTCAGACCTTGAACGAGAAGATGGGCACCATATACGAATTCCCCACGGTGCCGTTTAAGAAATTAAACTGCAACCTCTGCATAAACGAGTGTTACAGGGAGCCCAGCCTTATGCAATATATCGCCATCTCTGTTAGCGACGCATTGGCGGATTTTCGTGGAGGGAGGCTAAAAGGAGGCCTTGGGAGGTTGTTAGACAGTAATAACCTTATCTCCCTCTGGGCCAGCGTGGAAGAGTGGAGGACCGGGGGGAGGATTTAGGGGTTAGTGGTCTTGTAGGGGTTGACCTATGTGTCAACCCATGTATTGGGCGAACACGCAGGTTCGCCCCTACGTAATATGCAGAGGCTTATCATTACCGGGGACGACTTCGGACTCTCAAGCGGGGTCAACCATGCAATAATCAAGGCCCACCAGGAGGGGATACTCACCAGTGCCAGCCTCATGGCAACGGGGAGGGCCTTTGAGGAAGCAGTGGGACTGGCAAGGGCGAACCCAGGGCTGAGCGTGGGGTTGCACATAGTCCTCCTCCATGGAAAGTCTGTCCTATCCCATGAAAAGATACCCCACCTGGTAGACCCCGATGGGAATTTTCCCAATAACTCCTTTCTGGCCGGGACGAGATATTTCTTCAGCAAAGAGGCTCAACGGGAGTTGAGGGAGGAACTCAGGGCCCAGATAGAGAGGTTCCTCTCCACGGAGCTCAGGTTGGCCTTCCTGAGCGGGCACTTGAACGTACACGTCCATCCCACCGTCTTCGGTATCCTCATCGGGCTTGCCCAGGAATTTGGGATAAGGGCATTCAGACTCCCCAGAGAAGGACTGCTGTTAAACCTCAAGGCAGACCGCTCCAGGCCCTTTTCCAAACTCTTCCATTACCTGACCTTCTACCTCCTTTCCCGTCACTGCAAAAAGACCCTATCAAGGAGGGGGTTCCTCTTTACTGACAGGGTCTACGGCCTCCTCCAGTACGGGGAGATGAACGCCGGTTATATAAGATATTTACTGGGGCATCTCCCCCAGGGCGTAACGGAGATATATTTTCATCCCTGCATATTACCTTGCCAGGAATTCACCCGATGGATGCCAGATTATCACCCAACGGAGGAACTGGGAGTCTTGACGAGCAGCGACGTAAAGGGGCTGATAAAGACAGAATCCATCCAATTAGCGGACTATTCAGTACTGTCCACTTAAGTAAGCCAACTACGCCTAAGACTGACCTCCCATTCTTTAACTTACCTGTTGAATCCAGTGGTAACTTGGTGAATCTGGCCATTCACTTCTTTTGAAAAGTGTGTTATACAAAGAGGTGTTGGGTCAGGAGACAGCAGACAGCAGTAGGGGCGGTTCGCCCTACACCACAAGGGTATAGGGCAAAGATGCAGACAAAGCCCTGTACCTTATTGGTACAGGGGCGAACCGCCCCTACTCCCTGATTCCTGAAGAACGGCAACCGAAGGTTCTCCGCCTCAGGCGGAGATTCCAAGAGGCCCGAAGGAAGACATAATATGCCTGTGTCCCTTCCTTCGGGCCTTTTTGTTTTACAGAAGAAGAAATTTTTAAGAGGTACAGGAGAAAGCGTCATGTTAGTAGACATATTAAGAAATTTGAAAGCATTACTGCAGAACCAACTCCCTGCCAAACTTGACCAGATAGAGCTGGAGAGGGCGGATGGGGTAACCCTGGAGGACATCCAGTCTTTCTTTATTCAAGAGGGCCATAGGGATGTCCATTTCAAGTATCCAGCCATTGCCATCCTGGGGGAGGCCACAAGTGCCAACAATGCGATTTCTCGCAGGAGGGAGTTAAGGCATGAGGTTTCTGTATGGATCACTGACAGAGAGGTATCGCCCGATAGTGAACTCGCCCAGACCAAGCTCTTGCACTACGTGGAAGCGGTTGAGCGGGTCCTTGCCAGTGACCCCACCCTCGGGGGAAAGGCTGTGGATTCAATGGTAACCAGCCATGAGTATTCCCATGAAAGAGGAAAGGAATTTGTAAGGAGGGCTATCCTTTACATGAGGGTTCTGGAGAGGCTTTCTACGAACAATTACTAAGAGACTTTTCTCCTGAGAAAAAGAAACTTAGTTTTGGGCAAGCGTTCGTACACGATGTAAACCTCTTTTAAATGAGCCGCACTTTCCATCGTCAGTACTGTTTATCCCTTTATTCTTTGGTGGGTCAGGTCCATTATTGAAACTGGTTGAACCCCGATTTGCTTTTTAAACCCGTTCCTGTTATATCATCGGGAAGCGATACTGCTGAGCCTTATGAAGAAGACCTTTTTGTTACTTGTCGTAATAGTTACCCTCTGCCTGACTGAGGCCGAAGCCTATATGGAAGAGTATCCACCCTTTCCCTTTAAAAGCAAAAAACTGCCACCCCACTTGGAGACAAAAGGGTTAATAGAGTTTAAGGGGGAGACAACAACCAGGGTTGAGGATTTACAGGTAGAACTGTCTACTATAGACGTGTATGACAAACTAAGGATTAAAGACGGTAAGGAAATTATATTTGAAACAGAAGAAGGTGTTACACCGTTTGTTTTTGCCGTCTACTATGCCGATCTGGATAATAACAAATTGAAGGATATCGTAATATTCTCTGACTATCGTAGTTGCGGTCTGGGTTATAAGCATAGGGTTGATATATTATTCCAGGTTAGGAGGCACACATTCTCACATATACACTACGATACGATGTGTGCAGGATTGGAAGATTTTGTGGATATGGACCGGGACGGCGTTTATGAGGTTATCTATGCTGACTTTTATGGGGTGGGAGGACATCACTATTTTGTATACAACATTTATGAAATAAAAGAGGCAGGACTCCACAACGCAAATAAGAAATATGCACCGGCCTTTCCCAAGTTTATCTGGTTTACGTATAAGCCCAACGATAAACAGTCAACTAGAATCACCAGGGAGGAAAAGGAAGAATATCTCAAGATCAGACTGCCAGAGGTAATAAGAGATGATAGAGATACAAGACGATAGGTTGCCAACTATCTTTATGGAAAGGATGCATAATGTTTAGGAGTATCTGGGCAGAAGAGGGGGAGAAGGAACCGAGGGTAAAGTTGCCGGAGAATAAAGACATTGCCCTCCTGGCCAGGGTAATCTTTGCCGAGGCCGCTGGGGAGACGCTTGAGGGGAAAAGGGCTGTGGCCTGGGTTGTAAGGAATAGGGTAAAGATTGGCCTCAGACGTAGAAGGGAGTTTGGTAGTATGTATGGCTGGGACGGGGTTATACTGAGACACGGTGCCTTTGTGGGTGTGCAGGACGAACTCTGGTGGAAGCTGGACGACATTGATTCCCTTAATTTGCAGGAGCAGGAGGCCCTTAAGGAGTGCATTGAAATAGCCGAAGAGGTCTACGAGGGCAGGAGTATAGACCCCACCGAGGGGGCGGTATTCTTTTTCAGGGGTAAGCCCCGGGAACGCAGGATGAGGGATGCCATGGATAGGAAGGAAATCATCCCTACCCGGAAGATGGGCAATCATCAATTTTATAAGTACAAGGAATAAACCTTGTCCTGGGCCGGAGTCCCAATCCATCTGAGGTAGAGAGGGGACGGCTACGTCCACCAAGTAACATGTGGAGTTCCCGCCTAAACCATGTTGGACTTTCAGCATTGACCATGTCAATGGCCAGAGACATCCCCCCGTTTCCTGTAACCTGTCCCCCATTGCCGGTGTCTAGGGACACAGGATTTTTACTGAGGCGTTTGTATCCAGAACCGTTGCCTCAGAGTCTCGTGGATACGCATCGCTGTTTATAGAGTGTATACTTGGGACCTTGACTGTGGCGCTACTGTCCTTCCCGGAGATGCTGGTATCCCTAATAAAGTTACAGGAGGGGTCTATAGAGCCGTCGACCCCTAGCTTCAAGGCCCAGATGTCAGCATTTCCCTTTCCAGTACCGAAGGAGCTTGTACTACCAGCTACTATGTATCCCCTCTCACGGGTTTGCCGGATGGAATTGGCCCAGTCAACATTATCTCCCCCGTAGGTCTTCTGCCACTCCACGGTTCCATCTGGCCTGAGCTTCAAGACCCAGACGTCTTCTCCCCGGCACCGAATGACCGTGTCCAACCAGCTACAATGTACCCACCATCTATGGTCTGCTGGACGGAATAGGCCCAATCACCATCTGCTCCCCCGTAGGTGGCGACCCATCCGCCAGGGGTAGACAAGGCCTGTCCTTGAGCCAAAGTTCCGGGCGCACCAAAGGGGCAGCAGAGGAAGAGAGTTGTCATGGAGAAGAGGAACGCAGGAAACAGGAAGCGGAATACGGGGTACAGGTTACAGGGTACAGTAAACAGGGAACAGGAGACAGGGAGGCGAATCTGCTCCTCTGCTTTGTTCAAGGCTTTGCCCTGGAGGGCTAGAGAACGGAGATATAAGCTTTGATGGGACACGCCCCTTGCCTTTTCATGTCTCTGGACTCTCCCTTACATTCACATATAGCGTTACTTCTCTTTACGGCCAATGCACCTGGCAGATTCGTAGAAATAGAAATAGGTTATGGCCAGGATAATAAAACCCACTGGTGATAATACGATACTAGCTGCCAATGCACATCCAACAGTAACCAATGTGACAGGTATTTTCTCCTGGCCTGCCAGGTGGTTCAGGTGTAATGCCAGGTTCCTGTGTGAAATAAAGAGCCAGTAGAAATTGAAAAGGGGGACGTTCTGCAGGCCCACTGCCTCACCAGAGATGGGCTTCTTAATCCTTAATGGACTGGCCTGCGCTAATTCCCACAACCGGGCCAGGAAAATCACATAATAGATACTTGCAACTATAAGGAGGGGGAGCGATATAAGGGACGTAAGGGCCGCAGGTGGAGAGACCAATTGTAAACAACAGAGGGGAATACCGACTGCATAGAGGGCTATGAAGATGGCGGGGTGGGGGGGGAGTTTCTTTTCCATATCATTCTCCTCTCAATCTTATCTAAAGACGTGAAGACTACCGTGCAAAAGTACCGTTCTTACGCAGACCCCATCACCAGTTCCCTGGCAGATATGTAGAAATCAAGGTTTCCATCTGTCCTCAATACTCAATGGATTGGGTAAATCCTTTTTCGTGACGGGTGGCAGGGTCACTCCCAACGGCAGGCATTGGGCCAGATATAACGTCACCTCCGCCTGCCCTGAACCGTTCTGGTTCAGGGCCTGCCATTACTATCTTGCCGCCTTCCAGCAGGTAGAAGGTGTTTTTGCCCCAGACAACCTTGTTCCCTGCAAACCCCCAGCACCATACAATGAAGGTAATAAAATCTTTTACGGGGAGGAGGAGGAGATGGGACAAGGTCTTGGTGTCCTTCAGGTAGACCACTTCAATAATAGTGGAGGTAAGCACCCTGGAGAAGAGATGGACGAAAAAGAGGGCCAACCCCCAGGTGGAAAAGTCCGTTATTATCAAAAAGGCTATGGAAAACGGGGTGCCCCGTGTAAAGATGCGTAAGAAATAACCCGATGGCCTGCAACTCCTTATAGTCCTGGCCCATCGGACGTTATGTCTGAGGTATTCCCTAAGCCCCGCCTCCTGGAGTACGACGTCCACCAGGTAGTCACAGAGGTGGAGTTTGTACCCAGCCCTGATTATCCTGTTCCCTATCTCATAGTCATCGGCCAGATAGTTGGCCAGGGCAACAAAACCCCCTATCTCATCCAGCACCTTGCGTCTCACGGCAATAGTGGCCCCCAGACCAAACTGCATCCCCAGGTAGTTGGCCACCAACACCGAGGGTAAGAAGTCCCCATTGATAAAGAAGGCCTCAATGGCCGAGGCAAAACTGAAACTATCCAGGGTCCTATACACACACGTGGTACCCCCAACCTGGTCGTCCTCAAAGGGGGCAACCACCCTTTTTAGATAATCGGGTCTCACCCTGGTATCGGCATCGTTGATGACAATCACCCCATATTTTGCCCGTTGATACATATTGTTCAGGTTACTTATCTTGAGGTTAGAGCCTATAATCTTATCAGAGACCACCAGCTCAATATCTTTCTCCGGAAGTTCTTTCTTGAGCCTCTCCACTACGGATACGGCAGGGTCGTCAAGGTTTCTAACGCCAAAGATAACCTGGCAGGCAGGGTAGTCTTGCTGGAGGTGACTCAAGAGATTCTCGTAAAGGCCCTTTTCTAGGCCATTTAAAGGCTTAAGAACGGTGACGGGCGGCAAGGACCCTGAGCGTAGCGAAGGGGAAGCGAATCCACTGGAGGTCTTTCTGCCCTTCTGGAAGAATTTACGGGTACAATAAAGGGATAGAAAGTAATAGAATACAGAGGCTATTACTATCAAGGCGAAGAAGGGCTTTAGAAGAGAGATAAGCATCTTGTTTGCCGGTTGTCGGTGTCAGTTGTCAGTCTGACAACCAAAGTTCGCCGTGGCGAATCCGCATCAGGCGTGACCTGATTACCTCTAGTCCTTAATTTTGGGCGTGCAGAATAAAAATGTTGTTGACAATAGCCCTATTAAAAAATTATAGATAGGATATTAAAGGTGTAAAACCTCTAGCTAAGGTTATACCTCCTTTGTTGGGAGTCCGCTTGAAGTGGACACCCTCAAATCTTGGACGGCCAGTTTTATAACTTGAAACGTGCTAATTGTCAAGACATTGTATGAGAAGGAGATACTGTGGATTGGGGAACGCATGTGGTACTTTCTGCTAAGCTTTTAGAGAGTTGCAACCTGGAAAAGGGCACCGCTATATACTCTGTAATCCCTGTTATTGATACGAAGCCGCCTCATTTCCACAGGGTCTATGCCCATATCCTTTCCAATCAGCCTGAATTCCTGGACGTGGCCATGGAACTCTTTGGCTCCAAAGAGGTAAAGGCAAGGAATTTTGATGCCCTGGAGAAAAAGGTGGAAAACAAGCTCAAGGAGTTGGGAGAGAAGCTGGCGTCCATACATACAGACGGTCTGGAGGAAAGGCAGAGGGTCGAGAACAAGATATACGCCTATAAGAGGATTACCGAGGAGACGCCCACCTTCCTCCAACATGCAGAGATGGCGAGTCAGATAGTAGGGGATAAGGACGTCAGCCGTATAAGCCGCCACAAGATGAGTGCCGCCGTAAGCCTCTTAAGCCATATATATTTTGACCTCTGGAACAACCCGGTACAGGTCTTTCTCCCCGGTTGTTCCTACTGTTCTGCCCACTGGGAGTTCTGGGACAACATTGACTACATGAAATTCCGCTCCAATTTCTACAAACCTGAGAATATCAGTGCCTTCCGCAGGGAGATTGCCCAGGCCACGGTCTGGGATTGTAAACTCAAGCCAGAGGCCCTCATAAAGGCCCTCATCATACGTCTTGGAGAACTGAGCGAACCCAGGGTCCCTTACGAGATAGTGGACATGAGCATCAGAAACTTTATGCGGTACATGGGTATAAACGCGTATCAAAAGGCAGACAAGGAACTAGATTTCTGCCATGCACTTGAAAAGACTATACGGGAAATCATATACCGCCAATATAAAAAGCCAGAGCAGAGCCAGTAGGGGCACGTTGTCCGCCTAAGGCGGATGCCCCTACCACTAAGGAGAGCATTTCAACTTGAAGGCCGAGGAATTCCTGGACCTGCTGGCGGCGGCAGGGTATGACTTCTTCACAGGCGTCCCCTGTTCCATCATCGGGGACGTAATACTCTTACTGGAGAAAGACCCCCGAATCCCTTACGTCCCTGCCGTTAGAGAGGACGTGGCCGTGGGGCTTGCGGCCGGGGCCTACCTGGGTGGGAAGACCCCATGCGTACTTATGCAAAACTCCGGCCTGGGCCAATGTCTTAATGCCTTGACCTCTCTGAACCTTATCTATAAAATCCCTAGCCTCTTAATCGTCACCTGGAGGGGTTACAAAGGTAAGGACGCACCTGAACATCTGGTTATGGGAAAGGCGTGCACAAAGTTAATGGACTGTATAAGACTCCCTTACAGAGAACTCTCCCCCAAAAACGTCGCCAAGTCTATTGAATGGTCCAGAGAGATAACCTCTCAGAGACAGATACCCGTTGCCTTGCTCCTGCCCAGGGGGGTGCTAGAGTGAAGACCACTGCCGTATTAAAGACCATTGCGGGAACACTAAAAGAAGAGTTAGTGGTGGCGGCCAACGGCAGGGTCTCACGGGAGGCCTTTACCCTTAAGGACAGGCCCCAGAATTTTTACATGATTGGCTCTATGGGCCTGGCCTCTTCCATTGCCCTGGGTCTTGCCCTCACACAACCCCAACGTAAGGTAGTGATACTTGATGGCGACGGCAACGTACTCATGAACCTCGGGGGGCTGCCCCAGATAGGGGAACTCCTGCCACCCAATCTTGTCCACATAGTCATTGATAATGAGACCTACGGCTCCACGGGCAGCCAGGCCACAATATCCAGAAAGATACCCCTGGAGAAGATAGCCCAGGCCTCTGGTTATCCTGTGGTAGAAAAGGTTACTGAAGAAAAAGACTTCAAGCTGACTTTAGAGAGATGCCTTGAGAAAAAAGGCCCCTCTTTTCTCCTGGTAAAGGTAGAGGCAGAGGAAGGGCCCGAAGGGCTTCCCAGGGTCAGCCACAGCCCCGTCGCTATCCGGGATAGATTTATGGAGGCTATCAGAAGGAGTTAGGGATGCAAGAGCCGTTTGAGAGGATGGTACTATTAAACCCCGGCCCGGTGGTGGTATCGGAGAAGGTCAGGAAGGCCCTCCTTCGGGGAGACATCTGTCACAGGGAGGAAGAGTTCTCCCGCATCCTTAAGAGGGTAAGGCAGATGCTCCTTGCGGCCTTTACGCCTGGAGGGGGGTACACCTCGGCGATACTTACGGGTTCCGGCACTGCCGCCATGGAGGCCGCTATAGCCTCCTCCGTTGGGAAAGGCAAGGCCATCCTGATAATCAACAACGGCGTCTATGGCGAGAGGTTCTCCCGTATGGCCTCCATCTACGGCCACCGCAAGTTTGAGCTAGTCTACGACTGGAGGAAGTTACCAGACCCTGGCGACATTGAAAAGGCCCTCAGAGAGCACCCGGAGATACAGGTGGTAGCCCTTGTGCACCATGAGACCTCTACGGGCCTGATTAACCCCGTGAGGGAGATTGGCAAGGTAGCCAGGAAATACGGGAAGGTCTTCCTGCTGGACTCCATAAGCGGCCTCGGTGGGGAGGAGTTAGACCTGGAAGGATGTAACGTAGACCTCTGCGTCGGCTCGGCCAACAAATGCATACAGGGGCTCCCAGGCCTTTCCTTCGTATTGATTAAAAAGGAAGAAATGGAGAGGTTAAAGAAGATACCCCCCCGTTCCATGTACCTCCACATACCCACCCTCTGGGAGAGTCAGGAAAAGGGCACCGTCCCCTTTACCCCGTCTATCCCGATATTTTATGCCCTGGAGGCGGCCCTGGAGGAACTCCTGGAAGAAGG
>DATETB010000016.1:0-7106 GCA_035283825.1 Candidatus Brocadiales bacterium
GGAAAGAGAAAGGAGTCCTTGAGGAGTTTAAGCATGAGCCAGCTTAAAGAGTTAGTTGCTAGTGACCCCCTTTTCCTGGTGATAGCCTTTCTATTATCCACCCTTAACTTGGTCTTGGCCCTTTTTATGTAGGAGCAAAACGTGAGGACACTTATATCTCTTGCAGTCTTTACTTTCCTTTATTCTATCAGCCTGGCAGAGGCCGCTGACCCCAGCGGTGCGCACACCTATTCTGACAGCGTTGCAGGATTAAGACACTCAAGCAACTTCATCTGGATACTCTTTGCCGCATTTCTGATTTTTTATATGCAGACTGGTTTTGCCTTCCTCGGGGGATTGCTAAGACCCAGGGCTATGTTGAATTATCTAAGTCATTGTCTTATAGGCCCTTGTATAGGGATACTCGTCTTCTGGCTCTGTGGCTTTGCGTTTATGTTCGGTGGCTCGCACGAGATGTCAGGGCTGACGAAGGGCAATGGCCTTATTGGTTACAGTGGATTCCTACTCCAGGGAAACGCCTATGACGTAGTAACGATGCTCATGTGGGTGTTTCAGGTGGCCGCCGCCACCGTTGCCCTGACCATTATAGCCGGAGGGGTAGCTGAACGCATAAAGTTCCTTCCTTTCTTAATTTACAGTGTAATTTTTATAGCACTGGTCTATCCTATTTACGGGCACTGGATATGGGGCGGGGGATGGCTACAACATCTCCCCTTTGGTGTCGGTGCAAAGGATTTTGCTGGCTGTGCCGCCGTGCATACGATAGGAGGGGTCTTTGCCCTGTTGGGGGCATGGGCATTGGGGCCAAGGATTGGAAAGTACACGAGGGACGGTAGGCCCAATGCAATAGCTGGCCACAACTTATCTTACGTGGTGATCGGTACGCTCTTACTATTCTTCGGGTGGTTAGGATACAACTGCGGTAGTTCTCTCTCCGCTACTGACCTCAGGATATCCGTAGTGGCCACCAACTCGTTCCTGGGTGGTGCGGCGGGGACGATGATAGTACTCCTAGTTAACTACGCAACCACTAAAAAAATTGACTTACCACTGGTCTGCAACGGTTCTCTAGCAGGTTTGGTAGCTATTACGGCCGGGTGTGCGTATGTCCCAACGTGGGCCGCAATAGTGATAGGTCTAATAGGTGGCCTTGCAATGATGGGAACGGTGAAACTTGTAGAGTCGGGACTTAAGATAGATGACCCCCTCGGGGCAACCTCTGTGCATGCGGCAAATGGTCTGTGGGGACTCCTGGCACTAGGTATTTTTGCCGATGGGAGTTACCAAAACGTGCAGGGTCTAATCACCGGTTCCCATTCACAGATGATTGCCCAGGTTATTGCCGCCAGCACTGCCCTGGTATGGGCACTTGCATGTGGCAGTGCCATATTCTTTGGCCTGAAACATACTGTGGGGCTACGGGTTTCCAGGCATGAAGAATTGGAGGGGGTTGACATATCTATCCATGGTATCGAATGCTATCCTGTTGAAATCCCACAGATTGAGATAGAGCGCATAACGAGAATGGGTGTAAGGGCCCCAAAAGAGGAAATAGAGATCCCAGGCAACTAGGCAACCCTTTTGGTCTCCTTCCCCCAGGCCCGAGGATAGAGCCCTCGGGCCTTTTTTCTTTACCCTAATTCTCCTGGCAGTCCTGGACTCACAGTTAAATAGACCTTCCCGTGGTGCCGTTTTGCCCTTCCTGACTACACCCACCTCGCGACTATCTTGGTAAAGGATATACTGATTATCTTTTATTGGAGATTAGTGGCACTATATTTGCTAAAATATCTAGCAAGGGATCTGGGAATCTAGGTACAAAAAAAGGAGGTACTGCCATCATGGGAAAAACGCTCAAGAATCAGCCTGATTATAGGCAGGAAAATGCTTATGGTGGAACTTATCTAATAGAGGACAAGATGCTTAACGGGAAGAGGTATCGTTATTGCGTCTTTCCGTCCTCTCACGCGGTCTACAAAACCATCGTTGATGTAGCAAATAGGTGGAAGGAGGGTGAAATTACACTGGAAGAGGCATACGTAGAGCTAGAATGCCTGGCCTTACCGTTTGAACGTTGGCTGTTTGAAATCATCGCCGATCTGGCCATGGACCCAAGTTATCTGGAGAACATGCTGGAAGACCACGTTAACAACAACGTACGGTTTATTGCCTTTGTACACCACGGCGAGGAGCGTTACCACATTTTGCGTTACATCTAAGTCCTTGTACGTCTGACTGGATACTTCTACATAGGATTATAATATCAAGGGGGGTTAGGGGTTCTTTTGCCTCCTGGTTATTCAGCTACCCCTGCCGTCCCTCTTCGTATCTTCCCAGATTTTATCCATCTCCTCAAGACTTGCGTGTCCTATCTCTTTCCCCTGGGCGGCCAGTTCTGCCTCTACACGTTTAAAACGCCTTATAAACTTCCCTATTGCCTTCTCCAGGGCCTCCTCAGGGTTTACCTTCAAGAACCTGGAGAGGTTCGCCGCAGAGAAGAGGAGGTCTCCCAATTCCTCCTTCACCTCCTGATAATCTCCCTTGGCCAGGGCCTGTCTTACCTCTCTTAGCTCTTCCTCCATCTTGGCTATGACGTCCTCTACCTTTTCCCAGTCAAACCCTACCCTGGCGGCCTTCTTCTGTACCTTGAAGGCCTTCTGTAAGGCAGGCATGTGTCTGGGCAGACTTCCTATTATGGATTTCTCCTTCCCCCCGGACTCTTTGTGTTTTATCTTGTGCCACGCCCTTAACACCTCCTCGGCCGTCTTCAACTGCTCTTCTCCAAATACGTGGGGGTGCCTGGAGGTCATCTTTTCCAGACACCCCTTCAAGACCCCGGCAACGTCAAAGGCATTGTTTTCCTTTGCAATCTGGGCATGAAAGATTACCTGGAACAGGAGGTCCCCCAGCTCTTCCTTAAGTTTTGCAGGTTCCCCTGAATCTATGGCATCTATTACCTCATAGGTCTCCTCCACGAGGTAGGGCTTCAGGGACTCATGGGTCTGCTCTTTATCCCAGGGACATCCCCCAGTCCCCCTCAGCCTCTCCATGAGGGCTACCAGTTCCTGAAAGAGGTTGTTGTCTTGCATTTTTATCTATAAGTACGCTTAGACCTTAAATTTCCCCTCTAAAAAGAGGGGATTAAGGGGTGTGTATTTTTCTAATTATGTTACACACCCCCTGCCCCTCTTTCTAGAGGGGAGTACATGTCCCGCAGGACTTTACCGCCCGGATAAACTCCCTGACCAACCGCCTATCCTTCTTCCCAGGGCTGGACTCCACACCGGAAGAGACGTCTACCCCGTAAGGTCTTACCGCACATATAGCCTCAGTTACATTCTCGGGGTTTAAACCCCCCGCCAGGATAATGGTACCCAATTGCCCGGCCTCCCTGGCCAGTCCCCAGGGGAAGGTCTTACCTGTGCCCCCTAACCGTCCCTGCACGTAGCTATCCAGGAGGAAGGCATGGACCTCATATCTCCCTAATCTTGTCAAATCCCTCCGTGTCCTCACCCTGATGGCCTTGATGGCCCAGAATTGTCCCATTACATCTCTCACGTAGCCGGGCGTCTCCCTGCCGTGGAGTTGCACGGCCTTAAGGCCCGTGTAGGTGGCAATGTCCAGCACCCGCCTTATCTCCTCATTTACAAAGACCCCTACCGGGGTGACAAAGGGTGGGAGCCGTCTGATTATGTCTCTGGCCCTATTGGGAGAAATTTGACGAGGACTCGGGGCAAAGACAAAACCCAGGGCATCCGTCCCCAACTCTACGGCCATCCTGGCGTCTCCGGGGCTGGTTATGCCGCATATCTTTACCTTGACCATAATTACTTATTTATGTAGCTTATTTATGTAGCGTGCGACCCGCCTGAGGCGGATGTCTCACGACTTTTTATCAATCCCTTAGAACGTGCGAGGCAAGCTCGCACGCTACACCTACACCGATTTATATTTTTTTCAAACAACCTTCCTGCAGTATATGTCCCTATAAAGTGTGCCTATACCTGTGTTGACTATGGTAGTAACCGCAACCAAGTTTTTTTAATTCTTCGTCAATTTGCCGATCACCTAAACCCTTTTTGTGTAACTCTTGAACCTTTGCTAAAACCTCATCCTTTAACATTTGATTTACTGCATACACTGTAATCTTTAAAATACGTGCTATTTGATTCCTTGTGAGTCCTTTTGCTTTTAGGTCCTTGGCAATCTTGTACCTTTCTAGGATAAGGTTGTTTTCTTCATCGCACCCTTCTTTATAGGATTGACCTTTTTGCATTTTGTAATCTGCTAACTCTTCGTCTTTTGTCCTAAAATATACTGGTGTTCTATAGGTTCTGCCATCCATCCAATCGTATCCAAGCAGTCTGCCGATTATCTCTAAAAAATTCGCAATCAAAGGCGCTTTAGATATTTTATTAATACTCTTAACATTTCTCTCAAGACAGTTCAATTCACGGAATAACATTTCTCTTAAGTTCTCATCCATTGTAATTATTTCATCAACCCTCTTCCGAATTTTATCTACCGCTTTACAAAGCAACTTCTTAATGAATGGCGAATCAAGGTAACTGTCGGTAAGATGATAGGCCTTACCTCCTAATATTAGCCGCATCGCCTTTTCGAAGTCATGGGTACAACCCGGTCTCGTAGGAACACTCTTAGATTTTAGTAGTTTCCGTGACATACGAAAGCTGTAGCTGTAGCTGTAGCGTGCGAGCTTGTCTCGCACGCTGCATCGTTTATCAGTGTCTGAAATGGCGGCGGCCCGTGAAGACCATGGCGAGGCCGTGCTCCTCCGCCGCCTTGATAACCTCTTCGTCCTTTGTGGATCCGCCTGGCTGGATTACGGCCTTCACCCCCGCCCTGGCCGCAAGGTCAATGCCGTCCCTGAAGGGGAAGAATGCGTCGGAGGCCATGACTGCGCCCCGGGCCCTGGGGCCTGCCTTTTTAAGGGCTATCTCCACGGCATCCACCCGGCTCATCTGCCCCGCCCCTACCCCTACTACGGCCCCCTCCCTGGCCAGCACAATGGCATTGGACTTCACGTGTCTTGCCACAATCCATGCAAACCTCATGTCCCGCATATCTTCAATGGCAGGGCTGGCTGTGGTAACGACCTTCCCGTCCGCAGTGTACCCCTGGTTATCTATATCCCTCGTTTGGACCAGGACTCCCCCTCCGACCCTCTTTATGTCCAGTGAAGGCGTGGGCCTTAACAGGGGGCCCACTTCCAGCAGCCGCAAGTCCTGCCCCCACTTCCTGCGGGTCCTCAGGACTTCCAGGGCCTCTCGTGAGAAAGACGGGGCTGTAATTGCCTCCACGAAATGCCCCGGGGAAGTAACCTCCTCCGCCGTCTCCGCATCCACCTCCCGATTGAACCCAATTATACACCCGAAGGCCGATACCGGGTCTCCACTGTAGGCCCTGCGGAAGGCCTCTACAAGGGTACTGGCACAGCCTACGCCACAGGGGTTCGTATGCTTTACTATCACGGCCCCTGGCTCCTCAAATTCCCTTACCAGCTCCAGGGCGGCGTCCAGGTCCAGGATATTGTTAAAGGAGAGTTCCTTCCCACTGAGTTGCTTGAGGCTGGAGACACCCCCGCCCGGGGTGGTTCTCTGTCCCTCCTCTACGTAGAAGGCGGCGGACTGGTGGGGATTCTCGCCGTAGCGTAGGTCTTGTCTCTTGACGAACTCCAGGATAAGACGGGATGGAAAGGGGTGCCCATGAGCGGGTAATCCGCCTCTGGCGGCAAAGAAATCGGCAATGGCCCTATCGTACTGGGACGTCCTTCTAAAGGCCTCCCCGGCCAGCCCGAAGCAAAACTCCTCCGATAACTCTCCACGGCCCTCTTCCAGCCTCCTTAAGACCTCCTCGTACTGCCCTGGCTCCACCACCACTGCTGCGTGTTTATAATTCTTTGCGGCGGCCCGAATCATGGCAGGCCCGCCCACGTCTATGTTTTCCACCACTTCCTCAAGAGGGGCCTTCCCGGCCGCTACCTTCTCAAATGGGTAGAGGTTGACCACCACCATATCAATGGGGAGGATACCCAGTTCCTTCATCTGCTTGAGATGGGAGGGGTTATCTCTTATGGCCAGAAGCCCTCCGTGAATCTTGGGGTGCAGGGTCTTGACCCTCCCGTCCATGACCTCCGGGAAGCCCGTATATTGAGACACCTCAATGACCTCTAACCCCTCGTCCCTCAGAAGTCTTGCCGTCCCCCCTGAGGAGATAAGTTCCACCCCCAGACGCCTGAGTACGGCAGCAAAACTTACTATGCCCCCCTTGTCATAAACACTTATAAGGGCTCTGCTTATCTTGGCCATGTAGTTTCTGTCCTTACATGCAAATTAAAAACAGATTATAACAAACGAGAGGGCCGTGTCAAAGGATATACAAGAATTCAGAAGTCAGTAGTCAGGGGTCAGCAGGTCAGCAGTCAGCAAACAGCAGTCAGCTTGCTGATTTCTGATTGCTGATTCCTGATAGCTGATTGCTGACTACTGTATTCTTTACTCTTTCCCTGGCCTCCAACCCCTGGCCTCTAAATAAGGACACATGTCTATATACTCCACTTACCTTCTAAATTTTGTTCTTGACATTTATTCGTGTTTTTGCTATTTTCTCCCGCTATCAGGTTTCCTGGACATGGTTTCAGGGTAACTTATGGATAAAATCTGCAAAGATTGCCTCACGATAATAACTCCTATTTAGGGAGCCTTCTCTATCTAGCTCTTCACCGATACTCCAGTATCCTGGAAATTTCTGTGCTTCCCTTATGGCTATGGTCATAAGGGAGGAAAGGAGGAGAAAGAGGGGAGATTGGGAGTATGGGTTTAATCTTAGTGTATGTTTTTAATTTCTAAGCCTTTAGGGAGGGCAAAATGCTTAAGAGTTTAGTTCTGGTAGCAGGTCTTCTGTTTGCCGTAGCAGTGGCTACTGGTCCTATGGGCGTAAGCCTGGTTACCGATGGTGTAGTAATGGCCGCCTCCAAGTGCGATAAGTGCAAGCACGAGAAGTGTCCAGGTGGTCCCGACGGCTGCAAGAAGTGCCCTGATTGCCAGAAGAAGTAGGGAATATAGTTTTTCCCTTCTGGAGAGCGA
>DATETB010000017.1:0-4321 GCA_035283825.1 Candidatus Brocadiales bacterium
ACCTTCCTTCCTGTCCCTGATTACGTCAGCGGTCCTGTCTTCGGTCTGCACAGTACTGTCGTAGAATTCCCACTCGTCTATCTTGGGAATACCCCGATGCCATCCTACTAAAGCATCTTCAGGCACTACACCCCTGGCCACACTCCATACTTTTACCCTGACCCCTACCTGGGTTAATTGGACCCTCTTTATGCAAAAGGGGAGGACTATAGCAAGGAATATAAAGGCAAAACCTATTATGCCACCCAGGATATAATATTTTGAGCCGCTTTTCATTTTACCACTGCCCCAGGAGGTATTGCCTCCCGTTCCAGCCTCATATATGGGAATTCTTCACCTGGTCTTACTACAGGTATACCCATTATCCTTGCCTCCCTCAGTCTCTTGGCATATTCCATCTTTACCAGGTTCCTGCCACCTTCCCCTTCCAAGGCCTTTCTTAGTTCCAGGATACCTTCTGCCTCTGCCTTCCGAGCCACCAGGACGGCCTCGGCACGCTGGGCCAGCCTCTCGTACTCGGCATCAGCCTCTATTTTTATTTTTTCGTAATAGGCCTCTGCATCGTGTCTTATACTCTCTGCCTTGGCCTCGGCATCTATCTCCCTCTTCTGGAGGTCTCCAAGGAATCGGGCCACCTCCACGTCCATCTTCTTTGTCTCTTCTACAATAACCCTTCTCTGGTTTTCCATGGCCGCCGAGCCCCGGGCCTTCTGTTCTTCCACCTCTTTATCGGCAAGCCTTCTTTCGTGAACCTTCTCGGCATATTCCCTGTAATAACGATAATCCTGGACGTTTACCGCCAGGACGTCTATACCGTGGGGGTTAAGATGCTTGTTGAGTTCAGCCTTGGCCTGGTTGGCCTTTTCAGCACGCCTGGAGGCAAAGGGGAAATCGTCTACCCTGAGTTCTCCAAAATTGTAGCGACATATGGCCCTGCCGTAGTCATACAACCATTTATCTTTGAAGGCATTGGTAAACCCTGAATCTTGTACGATAAAATCGGCCATTGGAGGGATAGTGCGGTAATGTAGCGTCATGTCAAGGATGACATCACCACCGTCTATAGTTTTTACCCACAAAGGATTTCCATCAGGTTGGGCGGGGGTTATATTGGTTGAACTCATTACCAGTATCTGCTCCCTCTTGTCCAGGGTATATACGTTCTGGAGGAGGGGGATGTATATGACCACACCAGCCCTATCTATCGTTTGCACACCACCAGTGAGGTTGTTCACTACCACCGCTACCTCATCCGCCCCTACATAGAAGTAGCCCAGGTTACGATAGGCAAAGATACCCCCCACAATTAACGAGACCCCCAACACCGAGGCTACTATGATAAGCCTTACTGGTACTCCACTTGGTTTACGCCTACCTTCAAACCCCTTTTGCACCAGTTGCTCCCATTAAATACATCAGTGATTTTCTCCAAGCGGTGATTATATAAAGAAATACATGAATGTCAAACAAAAAATGGTGTTGAGAAAAAAATATTACAGGAGCCCAGGCGGAGGAGATGGTGATGTAGATAATTAAGGTTATGGAACCCTGCCCTTGTCAACTAATGGCCAGTATGGGCAAGGACTCGCCCTGCAGAACCTCTATATTGAAGAGACTTACGTGTTACCTTTTAAGGACATAGAGGAGGAGGTCTAATTGGGTTTTAGCCTGTGATGGACTACTTTGCATGGCCGTTACTAACTCCTCCATGAGGTGTGCAATGGCTTTATCTTCATTGCGCAGATTTTCCTTATCAAGATAAGGGGCCTTCTCTCTGGCATGGAGTAGCTCCTTGTGGGCCTCTTTTACCATGCCCTCCTCTCCATAAAGAAACCCCAGTATGACATGGACCAAAGGGCTTGGAGGTCCTGACGCATGAATCTGCGTCAGTTCCCTTTTAAGGTCATGGAGTGTTTTCTCATTTTCCGTAATCCAGCGGCCCTTTACGGGGGGGGCTTCCACCGTATCTGGACTTATCTTAAACATTGCCTCATATTCCACAATCGCCTTATCTAAGGCTAACCTCAACGTATAGGCCAGTGCTAAGTACCTGTGGCCCTCCATCACTTCTGGCTGAAGTCTCACTGCCTCTTCCATCTCCTTTATTGTAAGGTCAGGATAACCCATAGTGATGTGATTCAGGCCCTTTTTATAGTGCTCTTCCGCTACCTTATTTGAATACTCTGCCCAGAGGGGTGTATTAATATTAAAGAGGATCAACCCGGAAATTGCAAGCAGAGCGGCACTAAATAGGGTCTTTGAGGCCAGTCTTTGTAGACAAGGAACAACAGCCCCCTTCTCCATGTATCCCGCCATGGTAGGTCTCCTTCTCAATGTCTTGTAGGCAATAATGTTTAACAGGCAGCGCGAATGTTTAATAGGCAACGCGCAGGCCGACGGATTCACCCCATGGGCAAACCCCATCCCCCAGCCTGCACAGAGCTTAGCATAAAACCACTCTACTGTCAATATGCAATCATAAAGAAAGTTTAGGCGGTCTGGATTTATTATCTTGTGTTCCGAACTATGGTCCCTCCATTCAGATATCCCTTCAGGTATCCACCGGTGTAGGAGTCTCTCAGGTTCGCAATCTCCTCTGGCGTACCGGTGCCTACGATGTGTCCCCCTTTCTCGCCTCCCTCGGGTCCAAGGTCTATAATATAATCTGCACACTTTATTACCTCAAGGTTGTGCTCTATGACCAGGAGGGAATGCCTTTCCCGCAGGAGGCACCGGAAGCAGTCCAGGAGCTTTCTAATGTCCTCAAAGTGGAGTCCCGTGGTGGGTTCGTCAAAGAGGAAGAGTATGTCTTCCTGGCACCTCTTTGCAAGGAAGCTGGCCAGTTTGAGTCGCTGGGCCTCGCCTCCTGAGAGGGTGGTGGCGGGCTGGCCCAGGCGGAGGTAGCCGAGGCCCACGTCGTGCAGGCATTTCAGGTCTTCCACCAGCGAGGGTACGTCCTCAAAGAACTTCAGGGACTCCTCCACGGTCATTTCCATCACCTCATGTATGTTTTTATGCCTGTATCTGATGTCCAGTATATCCCTTCTGAAGCGTTTGCCGTGGCACTTCTCGCAGGTTACGTAGACGTCTGCCAGGAATTGCATCTCTACCTTCCTGTACCCCTCTCCCTGGCAGTAATCGCACCGCCCACCAACGACGTTAAATGAGAAGGCGCCAGGGCCGAAGTTTCTTACCCTGGCCTCCCTGGTGTAGGCAAAGAGCCTCCTAATCTCGTCAAACGCCTTGATGTAAGTTATGGGGTTAGACCTGGGGGTGCGTCCAATAGGAGACTGGTCCACCATTACTGCGTCCCAGATGTTTTTTTCCCCCAGTAGCTGGGAGTACTTGCCGACAGGGCCACGGAAACCATGCCCCAACTGCTTCTTCAGGGCGGGGTAAAGGGTGTCCTGTATCAGGGTGCTCTTGCCCGACCCAGAGACCCCCGTTACGCAGACCAGCATGTTCAGGGGAAAGCACACGTCTATATTTTTCAGGTTATTCTGGCAGGCCCCTTTGAGGACTATGGCCTTTCCGGTAGGCTTGCGCCTCTCACTGGGGACGGTTATGGACCTCCTGCCCAGGAGGTATTCTCCCGTCAGGGAACCATTCCTCTCAGGGAGGTCCTGCAGGGTGCCCTGGTACACCACCTGTCCTCCCCTCTCCCCTGCACCCGGCCCCAGGTCTATGAGGAGGTCTGCCGAGCGGATGATGTCCATGTCGTGTTCCACCACTACCACCGTGTTGCCCAGGTCTCTGAGGCGCTTGAGGGTGGTGATAAGCCGCTCCGTATCCCTGGGATGGAGTCCTATACTTGGTTCGTCCAGTATATAAAGTACGTTCACCAGGGAAGACCCCAGAGAGGTGGCAAGGTTTACCCTCTGTGCCTCACCCCCCGAGAGGGTGCGGGTGAGACGGTCCAGGCTCAGGTAGCCCAGTCCGATACGTACCATGTATTCAAGCCTCTTCCGTATCTCCTGCAGGATGAGCCTTGCTACCCCTTCCTCGTAGTCCTTGAGTCTTAACTCTTCAAAGAACCCGCAGGCCTCTCCTATACCCATGGCACATACCCCGGCCATGGTCTTATCGGCTATCTTTACGTTCAATGCCTGGGGATTAAGCCTTGAGCCATTACACCCGGCACAGGTAGCATACCCCCTGTACTTACTCAGGAAGACCCTGACGTGCATCTTGTATTTCTTCTGTTCCAGCCACTGGAAGAACTCCTCAATACCGCAGAAGTCAGGTGTGCCTTCCCAGATGAGTCTCACGTGCTCCCTGGAGAGCTTCATGTAGGGGACGTCCGTAGGGATACCGCACCGCC
>DATETB010000018.1:0-3111 GCA_035283825.1 Candidatus Brocadiales bacterium
CCGGACTAGACCCTGTGGAGATATTCTCCATGGCAACGGAGGGGGGGGCAAAGGCCCTGAGATTAGAGGAAAAGATTGGTAGGCTGGTGCATGGCATGGAGGCAGACCTCACTGTGATAGAGCTACCCAGTGGGGAGGGGACGGTTTATGAGAGGATGCTGGCTCCTGAGGCCAGGGTTATTCTTACGATGGTGGCAGGCAGGGTGTGTTACGATAGATACTCCCTTATGTAGCGTGCGAGCTTGCCTCGCACGTCTTAGAGGAGAAGTGGATGCTTGACCTAAATTTCATCAGAAAGAATCCCGAGGAGGTCAAAAAGGCCGTAAGGGAAAAACATGAGCGTGTGGACGTAGACCACCTGCTAAAGCTGGACGCCGACAGGCGGGAGCTTCTACACCAGATAGAGACCCTCAGAAAGCAACTAAACGAGGGGTCAAAGAGGGTAAGCGAGCTAAAGAAACAGAGACAGGATGCCGATACCCTGGTGGAAGAGATGCGGGTACTATCCGATAAGATAAAAGACTACGAGAAGGGACTTGACCAGTCAACCCCTGAGATAGACGACCTCTTACTAAGAATCCCTAACATCCCTGCGGCAGACGTCCCCAGGGGGGAGGATGCCTCAGGCAACCAGGAGGTAAGGACGTGGGGCAAGAGGAGGGAGTTCAGTTTTAAGCCCAGACCTCATTGGGAGCTGGGGGCCAGCCTTGGGATACTGGATTTAGAACGTGGCGCCAAGATAAGCGGCTCTGGATTCCCCCTCTATAAGGGCATCGGGGCAAGGCTGGAGAGGTCCTTATTTAACTTCATGCTTGACCTCCACACCCAGAAGCACGGCTACCAGGAGGTCTTCCCACCCTTTTTGGTCAACCGTGCCTCCATGACCGGCACAGGGCAACTCCCGAAGATGAAGGATGACATGTATAAGATAGATGGAGACGACCTCTTTCTCGTCCCAACGGCAGAGGTTCCCGTAACCAATCTCCACAGGGACGAGATTCTCAACTATAAGGAACTACCCATCTATTACACCGCCTACACCGCCTGTTTCCGCCGGGAGGCAGGGGCCTATGGGAAAGACACCCGTGGCGTTATACGAGTCCACCAGTTTGACAAAGTGGAGCTTGTAAAATTTGTAGAACCCAAGAACTCTTATGACGAGCTAGAGAAGTTAGTGAAAGATGCCGAGGAGGTGCTCCAGCTGCTGGGGATAGAATACCGCGTGCTGAAACTCTGCACGGGGGACATGAGCTTCGCCTCCAGCAAGACCTATGATTTGGAGGCCTGGGCCCCTGGGGTAGAGAAATGGCTGGAGGTCTCCTCCTGCAGTAACTTTGAGGACTTCCAGGCCAGGAGGATAAACGTCCGCTTCAGGGAGGAATCCACCTCAGGCGGAAAGGTCAGACACGTCCACACCCTCAACGGCTCAGGTGTTGCCCTGCCAAGGACGTTGATTGCCATTTTAGAGAACTACCAGCAGGAAAATGGCTCGGTGATAATCCCAGAGGTACTGAGGCCGTATATGGGCGGTGTGGAGGTGATTACAGCATAAATTTGGGTAAGCTTGAAAAGGAAGAAACTGTCGTTAAACAATGGGAGTAAGGAGGTACAACATGGACTGGAAAGAAAGAATAACTGTAGACCCACTTATATGTCATGGGAAGGCCTGTATTAAAGGGACACGTGTCATGGTATCGGTTATATTGGAAAACCTGGCAGAAGGGGCAGGTGAGGAAGAAATTTTGAAGAGTTATCCCTCACTGACTCTTGAAGATATTAAAGCTGCTATATCCTATGCGGCTGAATTGACTCGTGAGAGGGTGGTATCCTTGTGAGCGCAGGATAGAAATGCAATCTAAATTTAAAATAGATGAAAACCTGCCGGTTGAGATTGCAGAGTTGCTAATTAACGCCGGTCACGATGCAAAGACTATAAATGAGCAAAACTTGCAGGGGGCAACAGACCCTGTTCTTATTGGTGCATGCAATACTGAACATCGTATTTTAGTTACCCTTGATATAGATTTTTCTGACATCAGAGCATATCCACCACAAGAGCTATCGGGCATTATCGTTTTAAGAGTAGGTTGTCAATCAAAACGGCATGTTATAGAAGTCTTTCGTTCTGTCATACCTATTATTGGTCGCGAACCTCTTGTCCAGCATTTGTGGATTGTAGAGGAAACAATGGTTCGCATCCGTGGCAGGGATAATAAGAAGACGGCTCCGTGATAATCCCAGAGGTACTGAGGCCGTATATGGGTGGTGTGGAAGTGATTTCGCAGTAAGACAGTAAGACATTTCTTTACATTGAAAGGAGTCCAATATGTTAGTGGACTATATTAGGTCTGCCATGCGTTGGGCAAAGTATGAAATTTTGTCTGACGATGGTACTTACTATGGAGAGATTCCCGGATTTGATGGGGTATATGCTAATGCTGACGCACTAGAGGTATGTCGGGAGGAATTGGAAGAAGTCCTGGAAGAGTGGATCTTATTTCGGGTCTCCAGGAATCTCCCCTTACCGGTTGTTGATGGTATTGAATTGACCATTAAAGAAGTCGTGTGATGCGTAGAAAGTTTAATATATCTAACGTATTTTATTATCAAAAAGGAGGGCAAGATGCATACCGGACCAGAGCAAAAGGGGGTACCTAAGGGAATGATTCTGGAGACAAAGAAGTCCACCACAGACGTCTCTTCACCTGCCTCTGGTGGGACCGAGACACAACCGGGAGGTGGTACATCCAGGGTGGACACCTTAAAATCCTGGATACCAGACCCCAAATGGTACGGGACGCTGTTTATACTAACGCTCGTGGCTTTTCACATGCTGTACCTCTTATTAGAGGTATGGAAAGAGGGCGTTCTAGTGCCCAGTCCCTTCATTCCAACATTAGCAAAACCTTATTCCCTGGCAGGTAATGAGATACTCATTGGTGCGGTTATAGCCAGTATCATGGGAGGGCTGGGAAGTATCATCTTCTGTTTTAAATCCATCTTTGATGGGGTGGAGAGGGGTTCTGACACCAAAGCAGTATATCTGGCCCTCCTCTTCCGCCCAATATATGGGGCTTTGTTGGCCCTTATATTTTATTTTCTGGTAAGGGG
>DATETB010000019.1:0-3579 GCA_035283825.1 Candidatus Brocadiales bacterium
GGACTAATCGTTTCCACCGCCCACTCTCCATGATATTTATGGACGTTGATAGGTTCAAGAGTTATAACGATTCCTACGGACACCAGGAAGGGGACAAGGTTCTTAAGGGTTTAGCAGAGGTACTCCTGAGGGACACAAGGAAAAAGATAGATATAGCCTATCGCTATGGAGGGGAGGAGTTCGTTGTGGTCCTGCCCGAAACCAATGGTGAGCAGGCAGTGGTTGTGGCCGAGAGGGTACTCAAAGATTTTAGGGGGTTAGATTTCACACCTAAAGGGATTGTTGAACCAATTCACCTCACCTTCAGTGCTGGTGTTACTAGCTTCAAGGCAGGGGAGGAGGGTGCAAGTCTACTAGAAAGGGCAGACCAGGCCATGTACCAGGCCAAGTCTGCGGGTAGAAACAGGGTTGTTAAGGCATGAGCCTCTCTACTCCCACCTAGGTTCCTTTTTGTTGTTTATGTCCTCAAGTGTTGACTTTGTTGCCTTGATGATGGCGCGATTTTCCATTGCGGCGTCTGGGATGACGTCTGGCCCCTTTGAGAGGATATACTTGAGTCTTTCTATCGCCTGGGACTTCTGGCCTAACGCCCAGAGCACCTTTGCCAGGACGTACTGGTTGTAGAGGTAGTTCGGCGCTATCTCTACAGCCAACAGGGCATGTATGTTGGCATCGTCTGTATCATTGGTTGCCAGGTGGAATTCAGCCATAAACCTGTGGGGGCCGCCGTAGTCGCACTTATCGTCCAGCTTTATGGCCCGCTGGAAATCCTTCTTTATACCCCCACCGAAAAGCCCCCCTACCCCGGATACCTTCTTCTTATCCCTGTAGGAGCCTGTACTCACACCCCTCCAGAAATAGGCCTCGCCATTCTTATTATTAATATCTACAGCCTTGTCGGCGTAGTCAATACCATCTTTGTAACCCTTCAATACCTTATCGTCGTCGCTCAAGCAGTAGTAGGCAAGCTCAAAATTGGCCCTTGAAAGGCGGAGATAAATGTCAGAAAGGGCCGTCTCGTTGCCCTTATCCTTTGGGACTCCTGCAAGGGCCTCTTGATATTTCTTAATAGCCTCTTGCATGCTCGTCGCCTCCTCGCCCTCGTGGTTCCTGTGGGCAAAGAGTTTGTCCCCCTCGTCCATACACTGCTTCCAATCTGCACTGACATCGCCCATAGCAGCGGCAATACTAATGGTAAAGACGAGTGTCCTTAAAATAAAATTGGAAATATACAAATGGTCACTCCTTTCCCCTGCTTGTGATAGACCTGCCCTGTGCCAACAAGCCATCAATACCGGCAACTATCTCACAAATAAATTAAAGACCCCCTGTAATAAAGAAAAAGGATACACCTTTTTCCTTGAATTTCCACAAAAAATTAACGTTGCCCCGCCTGCAAAGAATTTGACAAAATGGCCAAAAAGCCTTAGGCTAAACATTACAAAGGGAAATAGATATTTAGCATTGGGGGCAGAGCCCCAAGGCTATAGCCCTGGCCCTGAACCAGGAACGGTTCAGGGCTGCTGGGATTGGCTGTGAACCCCATGTGGTTCACAGTGCTCCGCTACCAGTTGACCCCTAGCCCCCAGTCCCTGGTGTTTAGATGTTAGAAAGTTACGTCCAGATAAAAGAAACCCTCAAGACCGTAAAAAGGGAACTCCTCTGGGTCCGCCTGGCCGAGGGGTTGGCCTTAATAATTGCCGTCTCTCTGCTTATCTTCTTGTTAGGGGTAGGCCTTGCGGGTGGCCTCGCTGACCTGCCCTGGGGCCGAGAGGCATATCTCCTGCTATGGGTGATAGTCCTGGCCTATATCTCTTATCGTTATGTATATATCCCCCTCGTGCCATTCCTATCTGAAGATAACCTGGCCTTATTTGTTGAGAGGGGACGGCCAGGATTAAAAGATTCCCTAATAAACTCCATCCAACTTGGACGAGACCTCTCTAATCCACAGAAGGCAAGGTTCTTCTCACACGACCTTGTGGCCGAGTTACTGAAAGACACGGCTGATAGGCTGAAAGGGCTTGAACCTAAAGAAGTTGTCCCAAGACACGGGCTGTGGAGGAACCTCAAGGGCCTGACCCTGACCATAGGTTTGCTTGGCCTCTTTTGGGCCATGGAGCCTGGCTATTTCCTGGGGGGCTACCAATTCCTGTGTGGCGGCTATCCTGCCACCGTAGCCCCGCTTGGCCCACCAGTGATAGGGGACTTCATCCTTACCTATAAGTATCCCATGTATACCGCCCTGCCTTCCAGGACGGTCTCAGGCTCCAGTGGAGACCTCAAGGCCCTGAGGGGGAGTCAGGTAGAGATAACTGCCAGGAGCGACCGCCCCCTGGCCTCCGCCAACCTTGTAGTGAACGGGGTCTCCAGCACCCCTGTAAGGGTGGAAGGCAACACCCTCAAGGGGAGTATCGTCCTACTTGAGGGTGGCAACTACTGTCTTGAGGTCACGCTACCGGCAGGTGCAGGATACGTCCCATCCCCACTGAAATCAGACCCGCACAGTATAACTATTGAAGAAGACGAGTGTCCGACCATAACCATCCAGGCGCCAGAGGAAGTGAAGGTGGTGATGGAGAGGGAGAGAGTAGGAATCCAGTATCGGGCCAGGGATGATTTTGGGTTAAAGGAGGTCAGGCTGGTACTGGAGGGTACGGGGGTAACCAGGAGTCTGGAGACGTTTGAATCCGCCTATACTCCCGGTACACCCGGGGCGGATACCGCCTCAGGTGTACGGGAACATAGGGGTAGTTACGATTGGGACCTGTCCGCCTCAGGCGGACTAAAGCCCTCTCCAGGGGAGAGGCTGGCCTATCATCTGGAGGCCCTGGATAATGACACCGTTAGCGGCCCCAAGGTGGCCCGCTCCAGGACCCACTATTTGGAGGTCTACAGTCCTGAGAAAAAGCACTACGAGATGCTTTCCCTGCAGGAGACACTCTTTAAAGAGATGGTCCAGGTCCTGGCGGAGGAACTGGTGAAAACCCCAAAGGCAGCCCCCTCCAGAGAGGAACTGCTCCTGGAGCAGGAGGTGTTAAGGCAGAAGGGCCTCTCTCTCCTGGACCTCTTCCGGAAGGTGTTAACGGATATGGAAGGAGATGCCCTGGCTAATTACACGGTTTACTACAGCCTGCAAAACATGCAGTCAAGGCTATCGGGGCTATTTGAGGAGAGGGAAGAGAGGGTAATAGCCCTGAGACGCAGTTTTGCCGACAGATTCAGGGGAGAACTCCAGTCCCATCAGGAGAAAGAGGTGCAGGAACTGGAAGGGGACGTATTGTTTCTAGCAGAACTCCTTCGGAAGGAAAGGCTGGATGATTTCATGGGGATGGATAGGCACGTTGACAATTCCCAGCAGGCCTTAACTCGTCTCCTTGAAGACCTCCGTCAGGGGAAGGAGGGGGCCGCTGACCAGGCCATGAAGGAGTTACAGAGGTTAGAAGAATTGATTAAGGAGATGATGGAAAAACTCTCCCAGATGTCCAGCCACCGTATGGAAGAGTTTATCAACGTGGACGCCCTGAAGAACCTGGCCGATGTGGAGCTGGCCAGGGAATTGGAAGAGATGAGGAAGGC
>DATETB010000020.1:0-2939 GCA_035283825.1 Candidatus Brocadiales bacterium
CAAAGAAGTAGCAGTGGCGGCACCTGAGGTTACAACGGTTGGTAACGTCAATGGCGCCAATTGCCCCTTCTGGCTTGCCAAAGAGGTCAAAGGAGGCAAGGTCGTAGGCCTTGAAGAGGAACTTAGTCCTCTCCTTGCCTATAATCTGACTGGAGAATTGAAATAGGTTATCTCTTATGGACATTTCATATCCCTGTAGGGGCGTATTGCAATACGCCCCTACAACAAACTATAAAAATCAAATTTTCCCAGAAAAAGCAATACAAATCCATTTACTCTTTCAATCTTTCAGGTAGCTTTTTCGCCGGGAGTCACTACTTGTTCGGCTCGTCCACTTTTCCATAAAACTCGTGACATAAACAGCGCCACATGTACAAGGCCCATAAGGACAGGCACCTCAACAAGTGGACCAATAACCGTTGCAAAGGCCTGACCAGAATCAATCCCGAAGATTGCAACGGCGACGGCTATAGCCAATTCAAAATCATTGCTTGCCGCAGTAAAAGAGACGGCCACCGTCTGGCTGTACCCGGCGCCGATTGCATAGGCTATAAAAAAGGTTATGAACCACATGCTGAAAAAATAGCATGTCAGGGGTATCGCCACCCTCAGTACGTCCAAAGGTAATTCAATGATGTATTCCCCCTTCAGAGAGAACATAATCACGATAGTAAACAATAATGCGCCCAGGGTTATAGGACTTATCTTAGGGATAAAGGCATTCTCGTACCATTCCTTGCCCTTTAGTTTTAACAGAGGGAACCTCGTCGCTATTCCTGCAACGAACGGTATCCCAAGGTAAATACCCACCGTCTTGGCAACCTCTAGCATAGAGACGCTGGTATTTAAACCTTTGGCAAGCCCCAGCCAATTGAGTAAAAGGGTTATGAAGAAGTAAAAATACGCAGAATAAAATAAAATCTTAAAGACAGTGTTAACCGCAACCAGTCCTACGGTAAGCTCCCTGTCTCCTTCAGCAAGTTCGTTCCACACTATCACCATAGCAATACACCGTGCCAGCCCGATTATGATGACACCTATCATATATTCCGGATAATTGTGCAGAAATAATAACGCCAGGCCAAACATAACCATTGGGCCAATTATCAGGTTTAGGCCAAGAGATAAGCCGATGAGTTTTTTATTCGTAAATATCCTTCCCATTTCCTCATACTTTACCCTGGCTAAGGGAGGATACATCATCAGTATTAAACCGACGGCAATAGGGATTGAGGTAGTGCCTATTTGAAGTTCAGTAATAAATTTGGTAACCAGGGGCAGAGAATAACCAATCCCTATCCCTGCACCCATTGCAAGGAATATCCACAGGGTCAGAAGTTTATCCAGCAATGAAAATTCTTTTCTTGCCCTTATCATCCCCCGTTGGCCCGTTCTTCCTTTCCTTTTATCGGAAATTGAAAACTGAAAATTTTAAATTTAATCCGCCTCAGGCAGACTAATCTGTATTTTACAATCCCGCTTGAAGATTATAGGGCATTTCTTTTATAATTGAGGAAAATGTTTTCAAAAGGTAAAGGCTAGGACACTTGAAACTACGGGTAAACGAAATCTTTAAGAGCATACAGGGGGAGTCCACCTACGCCGGACTGCCCTGCAGTTTTATAAGGCTGACGGGGTGCAACCTCAGATGCAGTTACTGCGATACTACCTACGCCTTTGAAAAGGGCATAGATATGAGCATTGAGGAGATACTGGCAGATATGGGACTCCTGGGGTGCAACCTGGTAGAAATCACAGGGGGTGAACCCCTCCTTCAAGAGGGTACGGGTGGACTCGTCAAAAGCCTGTTGGGTGAAGGGTACAAGGTACTGGTGGAGACTAACGGTTCCCTGGACATTGACGTGCTCCCTGAGGGGACCATAAGGATTGTGGACGTCAAGTGTCCTGGTAGCGGCATGTCCGAGCGGATGGACTGGAAGAATATGGAGAGGCTCCGGCCTACGGATGAGGTCAAATTTGTCCTCTCTTCCCAGGAGGATTATACCTGGGCCAGGGGGATTATAGACAAGTATGCCCTGCTGGATAAATCAAAGGTCCTCATGGGCGTGGCGTACGGGAAACTGGACCCAAGGCCCCTGGCCGAGTGGATACTCCAGGATGGACTGGAGGTGCGTCTCCAACTCCAGCTACACCGTTACATCTGGCCTCCAGGCACGCAAGAAGGGACTTTACTGAGGGGTACATGCCGCCATGAAAAGGGCGTTAGCCGTAGTACTCCTTAGCGGGGGTATGGATAGCTGTGTGACCACAGCCATTGCAAGGCAAGACCACGAGCTTGCCCTACTGCACTCCAACTACGGACAGAAGACCGAGCGGAGGGAACTCAGGGCCTTTAATGATATTGCCCAATATTACCTCGTCCCCCCCGTCAGGAGGCTAGTAGTTGACATGCACTACCTGGGGGAGATGGGCGGGTCTAGTCTTACTGACACTGGGATGGAAATACCTGCGCAGGCTAAAGTTCGCCACGGCGAATCCGCCTTAGGCGCGACCTGCGGCTACGAAAAGGCAGACGTCCCTTCTACATACGTCCCCTTCAGGAACACACACCTACTGGCCTCGGCAGTATCCTGGGCAGAGGTACTGGGCGCCAGAAAGGTCTTCATAGGGGCAGTAGAGGACGACAACCCCTGTTACCCTGACTGTAGAGAGGTCTACTACAAGGCCATCAACCAATTAGTAAGGGTGGGCACCCGTCCGGATTCTCAGATAGTGGTGGAGACCCCCCTGTTACGCCTCAAGAAATCCCAGATTGTCCAGAAAGGTATGGCCCTCGGGGCGCCACTCCATCTGAGCTGGTCTTGTTACAAGAATGAAGATAGGGCCTGCGGTACGTGTCAGAGCTGTAGACTGCGGTTGGGGGCCTTTAAAGGGGCAGGGTACATAGACCCCGTCCACTATGAGGCGGAAACGGTAGA
>DATETB010000021.1:0-9345 GCA_035283825.1 Candidatus Brocadiales bacterium
TCCACTCAATGCTATTCCATGGAAGGAGTATACGACAAGCTAATATTACAGTAAAATTTAGAGTACCTCTTTTTTACGCACCTATTCTTTTACTGTGGCCTAACCCTTATCGCACAGGCATTATTCACCGTCAGGCAGGCGTTTTCGCAGAGGCCACAGCCAGTGCAGAGTTCCTCATGGATTATTGGCCTGCCTTCTATCATCTCTATCGCCCCTATGATGGGACAGGCGATGACGCAGGACTGGCAGTTGATGAATAATGAGAGTTCTGAAAAAACAAAAAGGACGACACTTCAAGTGTTCTGCCTCAGGCGGATGAAGAATCAGCCTGCTCGGGCGTCTATATCCTCCTTAAACATAAGCCCCCCCTTCTGCCGTGCCTTGTTCAAGAAGTCATCTACAGCATCTTAAACCTCCTTCAAGAAAAGACCTGCCGTGTTGTCCGAGCTTGTGTCTGAACTTCAGGGTCATGATTGACAAAGGCATCGCAGTCTGCTAAACTTCTCCCGCCTGGTGCTACACTGCCCCATGCCTAATCTGTACGTGGTTTGCGTAGCACAATTTTTACCTGATCCGCCTGGCCAGACAATCTGGCACACTACACTGGGAGAAACTGAAGATGTTTGATTCCATTCGTAGTAGGACGATAATCCTCTTCCTCCTCTTTTCCGGCGTCCCCTTACTAACCACCAGGCTGGTGGGTTTCCCCATGATACAGAAGGCCTTTCAAGCGACGGGGATAAGAGACCTGGAGAGCGTGGGCCACAAACAGGGCGAGCTTATCTCCGTGTGGATGAAGGAGCGCAAGGCCCACGTTACGGTCATGGCCGGGGAGTATCTAATCAATTCCTTCCTGAGGTTCAATCCGGGCGACAAAGAATACCAGGAGCTTACTTCTCAGCTCCAATCCATAAGGGACAATTTTGGTTATAAAGAAATCTCTCTTGCTGACGACCAGGGTAAAATTAGGGTATCTACCAGAGAAGACCTCCTGGGGCTAAGTATAGCGGAGTCTGATTACTTCCAGGAGGCGCTAAAGGGTAACGTCTTCGTAACCCGTGTCCACCCCTCTGCCTTCCCCATCCAGAACGAGTCCGGGGAGATGGAGAGGGGCGTACCTACCCTCCTTGTCTCAGGTCCCGTAAGGGATGACAGGCAGAGGGTCATTGGGGTAGTGAGCCTGAGGGTGGACGTCATGGCCCTCTCCAGGGAGATGTGCAGGGTAAAGCTTGGTGGGACGGGTGAGACCTACCTGGTGGACGAAAACGGTTACATGATTACTGAATCCCGTTTCGCCTCCACCATCAGGGAGATGGGGCTGATAAAGAAGCGGACGGCCCTGGAATTGAAGCTCGTAGACCCCACTACGGGTCAGCTCACCAGGGGGGTGCAGGCCTGCCTGAAGGGGGAGCTGGGATATGACGTAGAAGGTTACCCGGACTATCGTGGGGTGAAGGTACTGGGTTTCTGGCACTGGATCCCTGAGTACAACTGGGGGCTAATGTCTGAGATTGACGTAGACGAGGTCTATAGGGACCTTTATGATCTGGATAGGACCCTTAAGGCCGTCGCCTTTGCCTTCGTCCTGGTGACGGTGGTGGTGGCAGTCTTCCTTGGGCGCAGACTCACCGCCCCCATCCTTCACCTGACGGAAGTTGCCAGGAGGATGTCCAGTGGAGACCTCCATCAGAGGGTGGGCATAAGCTCTAAGGACGAGATAGGCGCCCTGGCCGAGTCCTTTGACACTATGGCAGAGACCATTGAAAATAATATAAAGGAGATGCAACAACTGCACTCCCAGAGGATGTCCACAATTGGACACCTCTCCAACGGCATAGCCCACCACTTAAATAATCCCCTGTCAGGGATAAATATGTGTACAGACATCCTCCTTAACGAACTGGAGAAGGCAAAGGAATGTGCCCATTCAGGGGAATTTAAGAGCCAGCTCTCCAGGCTAAAGGCAACCGCACAACAGCTGGAATCCGTGATGAAAGGCCTCCTCAGCATATCCAGGATATCCAACCCGGAGAAATCTCCCAACGTCCTGAACAAGCTGATAGAGCTTATCCTGAATAAAGTGGCTAATCAATCGGAGGCTTCCAGTGTCCAGCTCATAAAAGAACTCTCACCCACAGCCCCCAAGGTACTTGGCAACCCCGCTCAACTGGAGGTGGCATTTATGAACCTCATCTCTAATGCCCTGGACACCTTGCCCAGAGGGGGCACCCTGACGGTCAAGACCGAGCACCTTGCTAATGAGAACAAGGTTGGAGTAACCTTCACAGATACAGGCAGTGGAATCAACAAAAAAGACCTGCCACACCTCTTTGACCCCTATTTTATCCTCAAAATCAGGCCGTCTACGAGGTGTACAGGACTGGAACTAGCCCTCGCCCAGTTGACTATCCAGTCCCACGGTGGCACCATTGAGGCGGACTCGCAGGAGGGCAGGGGTACGACCTTTAAAGTGAAACTGCCTGTCTATAAGGAGGCCAGTCCGGTGGAAGTAAGTAGCCGCAGGCTTTAGCCTACGCCTAACTGATGTAGGGGCTGAATATTTTCAGCCCCTACAAAAAATTAACCGCTACCAAAAGATTATTCCAGGTTCGTTAGGTTCCATTATACAAGGTGGAACTGTCACCCTTGTCTAGAGGCTGTTGCCCAACCCAGGAAACCTCCTCAGCACTCCCTCCCCCTTGAGGCTGGAAGTCCGCCATCCTTCGGCAGGCTCAGGACAAGCGTTTTGGGTGGAGGGGAGGGAAGGGAGGGGGAGAAAATTAGGGATGTCCACGAGCACTTTAGCACACAAAACTACTTCGGCAACAGCCTCTCTATATCATCCACAGAAGGCAAGTAGATTTCTCTTGACCATGGGGTTGCTCCCCTTATAATCAAGGCTCAAATTCCAAAGCCCAAAATCTAAGGCTTTGGAATTTGAATTTTGAAATTTGGATTTTTTCAATGCGAGCCGTGGTACAAAGAGTAAGTTACGCCCAGGTTAGGGTGATAGGGGTTGAAAATGTTCAACCCCTACACAGCAGGATTGGTCGCGGCCTGGTGGTGCTGGTAGGCGTAGGGGTGGAAGATACAGAAGAAGATGTGGAGTACCTGGCCTCCAGGCTTTCTGGCCTCAGGGTCTTTGAAGATTCTAATGGCAAGATGAACCTGTCCCTGGAAGAGGTGAAGGGTCAGATGTTGTTAGTCAGTCAGTTTACCCTTTATGGGGACTGCCGAAAGGGGCGTAGGCCCTCCTTTGGCCAATCAGCGGGGGCAGAGATGGCTCAGAGGCTTTACAACCTTTTGGTGGAGTCCTTACGCCGTAAGGGTATAGTGGTGGCAGAAGGTAAGTTCCAGGAGAGGATGTTAGTAGAGCTTACAAACGATGGGCCTGTAACCATTCTTCTGGACAGCAAGAGACATTTTTAAGGGGGGACTATGCAAGGGTTATTAGTCCTTATGTTTTTCGTGTTCCTGCTGGGCGGCTGTGCAGAGGTTCCCAAGGAGACGGTAAGCCTCCCTTCCCCTGCCAGAAGGCCCTTAGTAATAGAGCCTCAGAAAGAGGAGACTCCTGCAGCGCTGAGCATACCCCGTGTGCCCATTACAAGGAAGTGGAAGTACGTAGTGGTTCATCATAGTGCTTCCCCCTCGGGGAGTGCGGATGCCTTTGACAACTTTCACAGGGTAAAGAGAGGTTGGGAGGGAGGGCTGGGCTATCACTTCGTAATAGGAAATGGTCATGGTTCTGGAGATGGCCAGGTGGAGGTGGGGCACCGATGGCTCTATCAATCCCACGGGGCCCATGCGGGGCAGGTAGAGTATAACCAGCATGGTATCGGGATATGTCTGGTAGGTAATTTTCAAGAGGATTATCCAAGCCCCCAGCAGATGGCAAACCTGGTTGCCCTGGTACGAGAACTACAGCAGCTTTGTAACATACCTTCTGAAAACGTCATCCTTCATAGGCATATTCGTGACACAGAATGCCCTGGCAGGAACTTCCCCTATTATGAGGTCCTGGCCCAACTGCTACGTTAAAAATCTGCAGGAGTCAGGTTGCGGTAGACAGGGTAAAAAATTTTTATCCGCCTTAGGCGGATTAGCTGTCCCCTGCTCCCTGTCTCCTATTTTTCACCCGGATGATACCTTTTAAGGATAAAAACCCGTCGGGGACGTTCCCCTTTGTTGTAGTAGCCCTCATCGGTCTAAATGGGGTCTTCTTCATCTTTGAGATGTTTTTGGGCCAGAGGCTAGAGGGGTTCCTCTTACAGTACGGGATAGTGCCCGTAAAGGTAGTATATTTTCTGAGGCACCCAAGCCTTGCCCCCGCGGCCATTAAGGATACCTTCCTGCCCTTCTTAAGCCACATGTTCCTCCACGGGGGCGTTATCCACATCCTGGGTAATATGTGGTATCTCTGGATATTTGGAGACAATATAGAAGACAGGCTGGGCCATTTCAAGTTCCTGGGCTTTTACATTGCCTGTGGAATCCTGGCCAGCATAGTCCATGTGGCAATGAGCAGTGGCGTGGGGTTGCCGTGCGTGGGGGCGAGCGGGGCCATTGCCGGGGTACTGGGGGCCTATATGATTACCTTCCCCAAGGCAAGGGTACTTTGCATAATCCCCATCTTCTTTATCTGGCAGATAGTGGAACTACCTGCTGCGGTGGTGCTGGGTTTCTGGTTCGTCATCCAGTTCTTCAGCGGCGTGGCCGCTATTGCACCCACCGCCCCCGCAGGAGGGGTGGCCTGGTGGGCCCACATCGGGGGGTTTGTCTTAGGTATGGGCCTGATGTTGGCCTTCCCTAAGAGGAAACCAGTAACTAGACCCTGGCAGTTACAATAAATTACAAATTTCAAATTACAGATTAAAGAGAGCCTTTTTCTGGCTACCGACCAAAGGTTTTATAATCTGTAATCTGTAATCTATGATTTGTAATTTACAATTCTGTAGAGGTGGTTTCCCTTGCTATCTGCCCAAGACTCATACCCTCCCTCCACAGGAAGAAGCCCCCGATAGACAAGGTTAAGAACAAATTAACCGTCCATACTACAATGGCAAAGCTCTGGGCTACCGATGTCTCTACGTGGAAGATCTCAAGGGATTTTAGTACTGCCAGGTGGAAGACCCCGATATAGCCAGGCGCCTGAGGTAGTGCTATTGCCAACCCCGTGCACACTACTACCAGACACATCCCGGTGAAAGGTATCTCTAGCCCAAAAGAGTAGCCCAGGATATAAAAACTAGCTGCGGCTAAAAACCAGATGCCAAAAGAGAGGGCAGATAGCCATATTACCTGTCTCATACTCTTCAACACCTTCAGCCCTAAGACAAAGGACTCCAGAATCCTTATAAGTTTTTCCTTAAGGTTGTGGGGCAGGAAGAAGAGGATTCGGCCAATAATGTCCAGGGTCTGTTTGGAATATAAGTCCATGAGGACGAACAAGAAGAGGCTTACTACACACACTGCCCCCATTATCCATACTCCGGATTTTATCTGGAGTAAGAAGTGAGCGTTCTGGACCTCCTGCGGCGTGGGGTTTGCGCCCGTGTCAATATGCAAAGAAGGGATAAGGGCAAAGACCACAGTGGCCAGGATAATCAGGCTCATAGAGTCCAGCAGTCTCTCCATCACTATCGTGGCAAAGACCGTGGCCATCCCCATGCCTTCTTTCTTTCCAAGGATTACCGTCCTTACTATCTCTCCAGCCCTGGCGGGTAAGATATTATTCGCCATAAAGCCAATGGCGGCGGCGGATAATATGTTCGTAAAGGAGACCCTCTTTACCTCAGAAACAAGACTCTGCCAGCGAAGCGCCCGCAGGACGTAGACCAGAATGGACACTAATAGGCTGGGCAGGACATAAAAATATTCCGCCTCTCCCAGGGCCTCGATAACACGGCCCCACTCCATATCTTTAAGAAAGAGCCAGAGGCAGATACCACTGATTAGAAACCCGGAAACTATCCAGACTGATTTACCTGTAATTCTCATTCCGACCTTGCTAATTAAAGCCCAAATTTTAAGTCCCAGGCAAGAATTTTAACATATTAGTTCTACCTTACAAGAGTGATATTGATTTTGTCTGCGGTCTCGCATATCATTGTTTAAACAAAAGATAGCGGAGGATGGAGACATGCGTAATGTATTGCTTATAGTTATTTTGTCAGGATTTTTTCTTTGCCTTTCTGGGACTGTGAGGCACGTCCTGAGCATAAGTGAAGGGGCAGAGATAGATGTCAGGAAGCTCTTCAAGACCCACTGCATCCCATGTCATGGAGAAGACGGTAAGGGTACTGACCTGGGGAAAGGCCTCGATGCCCCGGACTTCACTGACGCAGAGTGGCAGAAGACCAGGCCGGATACCCGCTTCGTTGAGCAGATACTTAACGGCTCTGAGAAGATGTTCCCCTTTAAGGATAAGTTGAACATGGAAGAAGTGCAGGCACTGGTGGTCTACGTCCGCCAATTCGCTCAGAAATGAGAGTCAGCTATCAGCTATCAGGAATCAGCAAGCTGACTGCTGATTACTGACTGCTGACTTGCTGACTGCTGACCACTGATTGCTGAACAACATGTGCATAGAACTCTTTCAATTAAGGAATAAAGTGGCCGTTGTTACCGGGGCCAGCAGGGGCCTGGGCAAGTCAATGGCCATGGCCCTGGCAGAGGTAGGGGCTAACGTCGTCCTCGTGGGACGGGACAAGGAGAGACTGGAAGGGGCGGCCAGAGAGATAGCCGACTTTGGCGTAAAGACCCTGCCTGTACTGGCAGACGTTACCAGGGCAGAGGATGTAGAGGCAGTGGTCTCCAGGACACTAGAAGAGTTCGGAAAGATTGATGTCCTCGTAAATAACGTGGGCACGTATTTAGGAAAACCCATCGTGGAGTCTACCCTTGAGGACTGGCACAACCTAATAAACACCAACCTTACCAGCACCTATCTCTGTTCCAGGGCGGTGGGGAGATACATGGTGGAGCGGCAGAGGGGCAAGGTGATAAACATGGCGGCGGCCCTGGGCGCATTGGGGGCCAACAACGCCAGTGCGTACTGCGCCAGTAAGGGTGGGGTAATCCAGCTCACCAGGGCCCTGGCGGTGGAATGGGCCAGATATAATATCAACGTTAACGCCATTGCCCCGGGGACTATGGAGACGGAGCTGACCAAGGCCATGCTGGAAGACCCTGCAGTGAGAAAGGCCGTTACGGGAAAGATTCCGCTAAAGAGGACAGGCCAGCCCTCAGACCTCGCAGGGGTGGTCATATTCCTCGCCACACAGGCCTCTGACTACATAACAGGCCAGACCATCTTTGTAGACGGAGGATTCTCTATACAGTAGGGGCGACCCGCCTGAGGCGGACAGGTCGCCCCTACTCTTGGCATGACACTAGCCATGACCCTACCTCCTGGCATTGTACAACGGTATCTCCTGGGGTATCTCCTGGCGAGTCTTTTGTCAGCGTTTCTGCTATACGGGCCTGTAGTGGCCGAGGCGAACCAGGGGACAACGGGCAATACCCCATGGCCAATGTTCAGGTACGACCCCTCGCATTCTGGCAGTAGCATCTATCGTGGGACAAAAGAGGGGGTGCTCAGGTGGCGGTTCCCCGTAATGGGTAAAGTTACCTCGTCTCCTGCCATTGGTGCAGATGGCACCATCTACATAGGCTCTGAGGACGGCCAGCTCTATGCCCTCACGCCAGAGGGTGAGAAGAAATGGAGTTTCTCTGCCCAAAAGGGCATAACCTCCTCTCCTGCCATCAGCCCCACCGGTAATGTCTACATAGGCTCTAGAGACTGTAACCTTTACGCCTTAAGGCCCGATGGTACGCTGCTCTGGAGTTACAAGACTGGGGACAGCATACTCTCCTCCCCCGTTATTGGCCCGGAGGGGACTATCTATATCGGCTCCAGTGATTATAAACTCTACGCCCTTAGCCCCGAGGGGAGGCACCTCTGGGAATATGACACCCGCAGCCCCATAAGCCCTAGCCCATGCCTATCTCCTGACGGCACAATATTTCTTGGTACGAATGGAGGACTACTATTTGCTCTTGGCCCTAATGGGGGGCTTAAATGGAGCAAGCGGTATGGTAGGGACATTTATTCCTCTTTTTCCTCACCTACTGCAGGCCCTAAGGGCGGGGTTTATATAGGCTCTGAGAATGGCAGGTTGTATGGTTTTACACACGGAGGGGAGGTTGTGCTGAGGGTACAGACCGGGAAGGCCATCCAGTGTTCCATAGCCCTGGGGCCGGACGGTACCCTCTATTTTGGCTCTTATGACAAGAATTTTTATGCCGTTGGCCAAGACGGGAGCTTGAAGTGGTCTTACAAGACGGGGGGCTGGATTGAGTCCTCTCCCGCCCTGGGCGCAGACGGTTCAGTCTATTTTGGTGCCGCAGAACTGGACGAGGGGGGACAACGTGTGGGGAAACTTTATGCACTCAGCCAGGAGGGTCAACTTGCGTGGAGTTTCAGGACGGAGGACTGGATAGAGTCCTCCCCGGCCATAGGCCCCGATGGCACCATATACTTTGGGGCTAATGACCACTACGTCTATGCAATAGGCAGCCCTAGGAAAGAATAATTACAAATTACAAATTTGCGAGTTGTGATTTGGCGCTTGCATTTAAGAAATCCCTCACCGCCTTGAAGAGTAATGCCTTTTCTCTATCAAACATCATCACATGATTACTGCGTTGTAGCCATACAAGTTTTTTCTCCATAGAGCGGGCATAGTGGAAGATATAAAAGGCGCTGAAGGGGGCGGCAACGAGGTCTTTCCTTGAGTGGACCACCAGGAGGGGGGAGTGGATATTGTCAAGTGATGTTTTAGTTACCTTAATGAGTTCGCCCAGGGTTTTTATTGTCGTTATGGGGAAATGGGAAACGGTGGGGAACATGAGACGACCCTTTAATTCCTCGGAACGTATGGGCCATCTCGCGCGAACAGTCTTTACCCTGGTAAAGAGTTTCTCCGTCATCTCCAGCAGTTTCTTAAGGGGAAAATGCTCGCTAATTATAAACATAGGGGTTGAGAGGCTGGCCACCCTATCCACCGGGTAATGACTGCTTAACTTCAGGGCCAGAAGCCCCCCGGTGGAAAAGCCCACTACGGAGACGTGCTCAAAATCCCGCCTCAGCTTCAAATACTCTCTTTCTACCTTTCTGTACCAGTCTAGCCAGTGGACGGCCCCCAGGGCCTCCGTGCCTTCACAATGACCTGGCAAGAGTATCCCCCTGACGGTAAAGCCGGAAGGGGCAAGTCGCTCTCCCAACTCTTTCATCTGGATGGGACCGCAACCCAGGCCGTGGATTAATAGACATGCCCTGGGACC
>DATETB010000022.1:0-6618 GCA_035283825.1 Candidatus Brocadiales bacterium
GCTCTTGTCCCCCGCCGTGATACCCCAACTCTTCCTTGCCATGTCTTACGTCAGCACGACCAGAAATGACAGCCGTCGCTTTAACAGCCTTACCTTTGATATGCACATAGGGCACGTCATCAGGGAGTACCTCTACAGGAAACTGCAGCGCTCGGCCACGTTTTCCCTTATCTCCCCGGAGGAGGTGGAGGCATGCAGGGTCACCCATAAACTCCAGGGTCCGGAGGCAAAGACCCCAGGGGATTATGAGCAGATAGGCAGATACCTTGGGGCGGATACGGTCGTAGAACTCTTTATCCTCTCCTACGGGGTAAGAGACCCAGGGGTGTTTTCCAAGCCCCACCTGGTGCTAAAAGTAAAGGCCTCTATGAGGAGGGTGAGGGATGGTACTCTACTATGGCAGACAAAGATGGTACAGACCTTGCCCCAGCAGGAAAAGGCATTCGGTTTCAATTACGGGAAATATTCCGAAGAGGATGCCAGGCTTCTTAAGGAAGAACTAGATAAACTGGCCGGAGTCCTGGCAGAACGTCTGGTAGAGGAGATGGGCTTTAAGTCTCCGCTACCCACAGCAAGGCTACTGGAACTAGGAATCAGGGAGTAGGAACTAGGGGGTGGGGAGTAGGGGGTAGGGACCAGGAGTAGCCGCAGGTCACGCCTGAGGCGGATTCGCCTCTGGCGAACATTAGCCTGCGTTATACTTTTTCCCTAATCCCTGGCCCCTAATTCCTGGCTTTGCCTTACCCGGCTGTCATACCAATTTTCATCCAATCTGATAGCGCCTAACCTCACTAGCTTTACCCTTTCAACCCCTTCTATTGGCGTTAGCAGGCGCAACTCCTTAAGGCCCATATCCTCAATAACGCCCAGTCCCAGGGTAAAATTCTCGTCATCATTCAGCCCTACCAGTAGCCCCTTGTACAGGCCCCCGTAGCCCTCTCCTGTGAGGATATTTAGCGGATTGATTAGCCTGACTGCCCTCAGGGGGATGCCTTTAGTCGTTGCCTTCTGGAAGTATTCTGAGAATTTCTGTCTGCGGTAGTCTCTCCGCCGTTCACAGGATTTTGGCTTTATCCCCTCGTATATCTTTAGACGGTGAATGGTACGGCATTTCCTGTCCTCGTGGGGTCTGAGGATGCCCTCCAGTTCTTGTCCCCTTTGCAGGGCCACTACGTGCCTGGCATTGACGAGCTCTATCTCCTGGAATTTTAATTCCCAGGCGGCCCCTCCCTCTATGAAGCCTGAAGTATCTATTATCACAACCTCTGCGTCCCCTCCTTGTGCCTTCTCTACCAGCTTTTTCAGGCCCACTGTAGTCTGGAGCAGGTGTCCAACGGGAGAGGTGGAGCCGATAAAGTACATGGAATGGATTTCCAAGTCGCGGAGGGACGTTGGCCCTCTCAGGAACGACATACCAAGCGTTGCCGGAGGGCCAAAGGCACACTGCCCCATATCGGCAGAGACCATGGCCGCATTGCAACCCCTTAACTGGAGCTCCCTGGATAGATAAAAGGCCAGCGTGGTCTTCCCGGTGTCTGGCGCCCCAAGGATTATTACCACACCCTTTAGCCCATTTATGCCGTCAACTAGTTCTTTCCAGCCAGGCCCTGTACCGTTCTGGTACAGGCCAGGCAGGACTTGGATATTGGTCATGGGATTATGTGCCGTTCAAAAAATAGATTATACAGATTATACGAGACCTCCGAAAAATATCCAGGAGGTCATTTTAATCCGCCCCAGGCGGAGAAGCCCAACGTAGGGCGAACACGTAGGTTCACCCCTACTAGAGTGGAAATAATGGAAGACCTAAAGGTCTGTCCCTACGTTTCTTACGCTATTAATTCCCCAGTTGGCCGAATATTTACCATACCACAAATCTATTGACACGGGTCACACATCCTTTATAATACTTGTGGCTGGGGGGAGGATTTTCCGGTATGTTTGGGGAGGCACGGCGGAGCATACGAGAGGTATTCGCCTCTATACTACCTCAGGAAGGGATCTCCCTACCACTTGACCTGTCTTCTGTTCTGGGGAGACCTACCCTTGGCTTGGTTCCACTGCACCATCTACAGAGGGAACACATCCGCAATCAGAGCCTCTGGTTTATACACCTCAGGTGGTTTGCAGTATTCATCGCCCTTGCCCTGATAGCTACCACTGGACCAATCTTTGGACTTCTGCCTGAAGGGGTACGCTTCCCGCTCCTTTCCTGCGTATTCCTCCTGGCCCTGTGTAACATCGTCTTCTGGTACCTATCAAACACATCTGCCCACCCTTATCGGCTAATCCTCGTCCAAACCATTATTGACCTTTTCTTCTTGACCCTCTTTCTGCACTATACAGGAGGGCTTGAAAACCCACTATTTGTCCTCTACATCCTACACGTCATCATCGCAGGCATCCTCATGACCCCCAGGGCCTGCTATCTCATAACTACCGTAGCAGTGGCACTCCCGTCCCTCATGGCAATAGGAGAATTCACTGCCATACTCAGCCACCATACAGTTGCTGAACTTGATTACCCAATAGCCAACCCCCTATCCGTAGGGGTCTATCTCCTCTCTTTTTCTGCCGTCCTCTTCCTCACCGCCTACTTCACCACACTCATCATGGGACAGCTCCGCAAGAGCCAGGTCCAGCTCTGCCAGGCTGGAAAACTGGCCGCCCTCGGAGAGATAATGGGGCAGATTGCACATGAGATTAATAACCCCATGGCAATTATCAGTGCAAAGTCAAAGCTCTTGTCAGCGAAATTAACGGAGGGCTGTACCCTGGAAAAGGCCCTCCTTGACTTACAGAAGATTGATACCCATGCAGAGAGGATTGCCTCCATCACCAGGGGACTCCTTACCTTCTGCCGTCCTTCCATAGAGAGAAAAACAGCCATTGATGCCAACCATGTGGTAAAAGCCACCCTGGGCCTTCTAGATAAGTCCACCTTCAATGGCCTTTCCATTAGAACAAAGCTTGCAGAGAGACCTTTGTGGGTTTACGGCAACTTCAACGAACTCCAGCAGGTCATCCTGAACATCATGAACAACGCCATTGACGCCATGCCAGACGGTGGACAGCTTGAGGTTACCACCCTGGACCGGGATAGCTTCGCCGCAATCTCCCTTGCGGATACTGGCGTAGGAATACCCCCGGAAGCCATCACACATATCTTTGACCCCTTCTTTACCACCAAACCCGAAGGAAAGGGGACTGGCCTCGGCCTCTCCATTAGTCATGGGATCGTGCATGACCATAAAGGGCATATTGACGTAGAGAGCACCCCCGGCAGAGGGACTACTTTTACTATCAAACTCCCCCGCAGAACAAAGGAACCTGGCCCATGAGCGTTAGACGTATCCTGGTGGTAGATGATGAAGAAGACATGCTGGAGGTCTACGAGGAGACCCTGGCCCACCTGAGAGACGTACAGGTGTCCACGGAAAAGAGCAGTAAAAAGGCGGAGAATTTACTCAAGGAAGAATCCTTTGACTTATTAATTACAGACCTGAAGATGCCTGCCCCTGATGGCATCGGACTCCTGAGAAGGGTCAAAGAGTCCAGCCCCGAGACCCTTGTCCTCCTTGTCACCGGGTTCCCCACCATAGAAACGGCAATTGAAAGCGTCAAACTGGGCGCCTTTGACTACGTTGTAAAACCCTTCTCGCCCGACAGGCTCCTTACCACGGCAAGCAGGGCACTGGAACAGAAACGTCTGCAAGACGAGAACCGCTCCTTAACCCACCATCTGGAGAGGGACTACAAGTTTGACAACATCATAAGCCGGAGCCCTGCCATGCTCAAAATCTTTGAAATCATCCAGCAGACAGCCTACACAGAGTCCGACGTACTGCTGGTAGGGGAGAGCGGTACTGGAAAGGAATTGATAGCCAAGAGTACCCACGCCAGAAGCAGACGCAAGGAGGGGAGATTTATCCCCATTGACTGCGGGGCCATACCGCCTAACCTCCTGGAGAGCGAACTCTTCGGCCACGAAAGGGGGGCATTCACCGGGGCCTACACCACCAGCCTGGGCCTTATGGAACTTGCACACGAGGGTACCCTCTTCCTGGACGAGATATGCGAACTCCCCTCGGCCCTCCAGTCCAAACTCTTACGCGCCCTCCAGGAGAGGTCCTTCCGAAGGGTAGGAGGCAAAGGGGAGATACGAGTAGACGTAAGGGTAATTGCCGCTACCAATAAAGACATAGAGACAGAGGTAAAAGAAAAACGCTTCAGGGAAGACCTCTATTACAGGATTAATGTGGTTAAAATCCAGGTCCCACCCCTGAGGGACAGGGATGGAGACATCCCCCTCCTTGTCTCCCATTTCCTCGGCCTCTACTCTGCGGAGATGGGCCGAGCCGTTAGGGGACTTGACCCGGAGGTCATGGAAGTCCTCACCCATTACCCCTGGCCTGGAAACGTCAGGGAACTCCAGAACGTATTAAAAAGGGCCATAACCCTCACAAAACACGAAGTCCTTACCCTTGATGACCTCCCCGAAGAGGTGGTGGTAAGAGGGGCGGAGTTGCAGGGTCATAACTCTACTATACACGGATTCTTTAGCCTCCGTGCCCAGAAATTGGCCTCTTTTGAACAGGAATACCTTAGAGAACTTTTGACACACTTCAAGGGGGATGTAGCAAAGGCCGCCGCCGAGGCCATGATACCCAGAGGCACCTTCTACCGCCTCATGAACAAGTACCACCTCCGCACAGACGCCTTCAAGGCATGACCTTTCACAATACTGTGACTCCTGTCTCAAAAATGTGAAAAGGCCCTCTACCCCCCTTTCTCCCCACAAAATCCCATTATCCGCCCTACAACCCTTCCCAATAGTGTGAAAGTCCCACAATTAACCTCCTCGGTCTCTCTCACATCAACCCCTCTATCTGCAATAGATTACAACTTTACGCCACTACTTATCCATACCTGGCACCTGAATTGCAAGTCTTTAGCTGAAGAAGGGGGTAGGGGGAATGCCTGTTGGTGCCTGTTGTAGTGGCAGGGAAAGTGGTGGAGTTTTGAAAGGGAAGACTGTCAAGACTACCACCTCTTACTAAAAATCCTTAAAAAGGTAGGGAGGTCAGGCATGAGTATCTTTAATCCTCTTCGGGGGCTGTTTCAAACCTTTCTACCTTTTAACAGGCCAGGAGTTAATCACATGAACCGTATTATTTATAAATCCTTAGTTATCCTTTCTCTGCTGGGGTTGATAGGCATTACCAGAGGAGTACTGGCAGGCGAGCTTGACGACCTTAAGGCAAAGCTTGGGGATGTCAGGGGTGCACTCGTTGCTATGCTGGATGAAAAGGATAAGGCAAAACAAGAGGAACTCCACGCAAAGATAAAAAAGCTAACAAAGGATATAGATGAGCTTCTACCTGCCTTAATAGCGAAGGAAAAAGGTACTGAGGCCAAGGGTAAACTCGTGGAGTTAAAGGAGACCTGGGAGGCCTTCAGAAACACAAGAGACACCCAGATTATCCCTGCTATTTATGGTGGGAAGGTAGAAGAGGCAAAGGCTATTGCAGGAGGCGTACAGAAAGAGAGATTCAAAAAGATGTCCTCAATCGTTGATGATCTCATCGGGAAGAAGTAGCCGCAGGCTTTAGCCTGCGTGATACAACCGTGTAATGTAGCCGCAGACTTTAGCCTGCGACTCTGGACCCATAACATATGCAGCCGCAGGCTTTAGCCTGCGTGAAACAACGCAACCTTAACGGTAGGGAGGCGATGGCAAGTTGAACACTGCAAAGCTTGTTACCCGTTTTATCCTCTTTCTCCCCTTGTTTTGCCTTCTATACCAGTCCCCCTCAGAGGCAGAAACCATTACCGGAGTAGTAAAAAACCCCTGGGTGGCGAAGTTCCCCGTCGTTGTCTATATAGATGAAATACCAGGTGCTACATTATTTGCCCCCAAGAACCGCCCCGTAATGGACCAAAAGAACAAGGAGTTCATCCCCAGGGTATTGCCCGTATTGGTAGGCAGTACGGTAGACTTCACGAACCAGGACGATATAGAGCACAACGTCCTCTCCCCCGACAACGAGGGTTACGACCTGGGTAATGCTGGAAAGGGGCAGGTACTGTCCTACATCTTCAAGAACCCCGGCGTCTACGCCCAGCTATGCAGGCTACATCCAGAGATGGTAGGCTATATCGTAGTAGTAAAGACCCCATACTTCGCAATGACAGACCCCGGGGGTAACTTCAAGATAGAAAACGTCCCACCAGGACAACACAAGTTAAAGGTATGGGGAGAACGGCTAAAACCCACACAATTGCGGAAGGACTTCTTCGCCACCGTTGAGAGTGGCAAAGGGGCCTCGGTTGAAATTCAGCCATAAACTTGTAGCCGCAGGTCGTGCCAGAGGCAGATTCGCCTCAGGCGAACTTTAGCCTGCGTGAACATGATTCAAACCATAAGGAGGAGCAAATTCATGCATCCAGAAGAGAAAGACCCCAAAATAAAAGACGGGGCAGATAACCTTAATGTCTCCCGTCGGGACTTCCTGAAGCTGGCTAGCACCCTGGGCTTCAGCGGCCTGGCGGCAGGGCCACTGGTAAGCTGGCTAACACCTGCCTTCGGTCAAGAGGTACCCAGCCCACTGGAGAAAT
>DATETB010000023.1:0-3695 GCA_035283825.1 Candidatus Brocadiales bacterium
CTCCTTCATATCAGTGTTTCCATAATCCCCCAGATACCAGAGGGCGTAGTACTTTGGGAATATCTGGGCATAGTAGGAGGTGATGCCGCTATTCTTTATCCACTGGTTTATAAAGGACATATCTCCAGCCACGCCTGTCACTGACATGGGCCTAATATTCTTTGACTCCAGTTTCAAATCTGCCTCTGCGAGACGGCTCATGGCATTTATCTCCTGAAAGTCTTCAGAACTTACCAGGAGGTAGACTGGCCTGTCTGGAGGGGTTAATAGCCCCAGTATCTCCTTTGCCTCTGCCTCTTTGGAGCAGAAGAACCTGGCCAGGTCTTTAGTCTTCATGTCATCCTCAAGACCTTCCCTGTCCTTAATCCACTTAAGGAGGTAATCCAGGGTGGCCCTTTCGTGTCTGCCCTTAGGCACAGAGAGGCCCTTCAAGAGCCCCATGCTAGGCTTGGAAGTCAAGGTCTCCCTCCCGGTGAACAACTTTACCCTCTTCCCATGATGCCACCAGCAGAGGACTAGAGAGTCCCTCTCCGTATTATTCTTTATAAAGTCATAGGCCTTGAGCCAGGCAGGAGAGGCAAAGGATACCTGCTTCCCCGAGGAGACCTCTGAATAGTCCGTACAGTAAATAAGGGGCTCGTACGCCTCACCCCCGGAACGATACCTGAGGCGGTACTCTACGGCCATCAGCGAATCCTTGGGCAGGGTAATAGTGCTTTCGTCGGGAGTGGCCCCGCCACCTTCCCTGGTGATGGCAAGGTCTGAGGTTAACCTCTTCTCGTATTTTATCACCTTCTCAACTGGCACTACTGAAGTAGGGAGGAGTACCTGTGTGAAATTTTCCGGGGCAGCCTCTTCTACCTTTATGTACTCGTAAAGGCTCTGGGCTAAGGCCACTTGAGGCAAAGACGAGCTAAGCCCCACAAGAAACAGTAGACAGCAGAGTATCTTCATAGGTTTGGTTATCATAAAAATATACTAGCATTTTAGTTGGGATAAAGACAAGTCCTTTTTATGGAGGGCGAAGACCAGGGGGTAGGGATTAGGGGCTAGCAAACAACTCCGAAGTCCAGTAATCCACCCTTGAAATAAAGTAGTAGAGGTGTTATATTTTGCTAGGATTTGTCCGTTCCGGGGGACCAGAGACATCTAATGCGCCCGTAGCTCAGCAGGATAGAGCGACGGTCTCCTAAACCGTAGGCTGCAGGTTCAAATCCTACCGGGCGTACCATTTTATTCTTTTAATTGGGATTACGTCTTGTGTACCTTTCAAGCAGACAATAGGTGAAAGTGGAGGATGGGCATGGTTCTTAAAGTTGCTGTGCTTCTGGCGTCTCTCTTTGTCTCTTGTGCAGAGCAACAACAAATCCCTGTTTCCTTCCCTCAAGATTACACGGGGCCTGCCTATATGGATGTGAGCTATGCGGGGGTAATACTGCGTTCAGGAGAAGAGTTTCCCGTCTACGTGAAGGTGATGGACAAGGACAAGAACCCCCTTCCTTCCGTGACGGTGACGGCAAGTCTGGATGGCCCCAATGTTGCCTATTTTGCTAAAGACCACGTTGCGACCGACGCAAGTGGTGTAGCCAAATTTGACGTACGTGGGACGGGTCTTCCTTCCTGGCCTACCCCCGTTACCGTGACCTTCGCTGCTGGCGAGGTTTCAAGTGGCATTGAGGTTTACGGGCCTCCACGGTAGCACAGGGCCTTGATGTCGGGCCAGTGATACCGCACAACCAAAGAAGGTTTTTGTATTTGCCGTTGACAGAAAAACTTACCCTGCGTTACAATGCGTCTGGCCTGAGTGAAGACAGTAGGTAGCAAACAGCTCACAGGCATAATGGTTTCCCCTGCCTACTGTCTACTGTATTCTGTCTACTGTTTCAGTCGGGGCATGTCCGCCTGAGGCGGATTGGATTAGCGCGTCCGCCTCAGGCGGATTCAAATCCGCTTGCCCCGACCAGTTTTGCCTTTAGAGATTTTCCCCCTCTCCGCCTGAGGCGTAGTCCCTATGTTCTTGCCCCCCCTTACATCCAATTGTAGGGGCGTTCAATTGAACGCCCCTACTAAAAAGTGTTGCCCGCGCTATATCATCCACAGCTATACAGTTGATTTTTACTGGAAGGTAGTTAAAATAACTCAACAGCACATGACAAGCGATACCCTAAAGACCTTGAACCCCTCCGTCAAGAGATGCTTTATAGCCTTCCTACTCGCAGTCCTTCCATGTCTCCTGACGGCAGGATGTTCCTTCGTATCCGTACCCCTGGGTGGCCCTACCAAGCCCCTTAAGGAGAAGGTGGTGGCAGGAGAGGGTGAGGATAAAGTCTTAATGATAGACATCTCCGGGATTATCTCCAGCAAGGAGAAGTCTAACCCATTAGGACTGGGGGGCGGACCAAGCATGGTAGCCAGGGTGAAGGAAGAACTGGAGAAGGCCCGTAAGGATGACCATATAAAGGCCGTAGTCTTGAGGATAAACAGCCCAGGGGGGACTGTAACGGCCAGCGACATCATCCGCCATGAGATAAAGAAGTTCAAGGAGGAAAAACCTGTGAAGGTAGTGGCCTGTTTCACCGGTCTTGGCACCTCCGGGGCCTACTATGTGGCCACCTCGGCAGATAAGATAGTGGCCCTGCCCACGTCTGTAACAGGCAGTATCGGCGTAATCCTCATCAAGGTAAACGTACAGGGCCTTATGGAAAAGGTGGGGATAGCGAATGAGACGGTAAAATCGGGGGATAAGAAGGACGCCATCCTACCCCTGCGTCCCATGACCGAAGAAGAGAGGCAGCTTATCCAGGGGTTGATAAATTACCTGCATGAGCGTTTTATTGCAGTAGTGGAAGAAGCCAGGCCAGGGGTGGACCTGAAGGACAGGAGAGAGCTGGCCGACGGACGGGTCTTCAATGCCCAGGAGTCCCTGGACCTGAAGCTGGTGGACCAGATAGGCTATCTGGACGAGGCCATTGAATCGGCCAAGACCCTGGCAGGTCTAAAGGAGGCCCGGGTCATAATGTACACGAGGCCTACTGGTTACAAGGATAACATCTATTCTTCAGGAGAAGGCATGGAGGCGGCATCCACCTCAGGCGGACTCCCGATAGGGATGTACTCTAACACACCCCTGCCGTTTCCCTTTGGACTCAGGACGGCAGGCCCGCTCCAGATGGAAGGGCAGGACACGGATTTTATGTACCTGTGGCAACCTTGATTAGGGGGTAAAGGGCAGGGAGTCGGGAAACTCGGAATGCGGAATGAGAAAGCTCAAAACCCGCACTCCGTACTCCACATTCCGCATTTTCCTACACCCTACTCCCTGACCCCTGATTTGGAGGCGCGATTTCGGAGGCATCCCGCCAGAGGCGGATTTTCAACCTAAGGCGTGAAATAATAAATGGTGCGTTACCACGCACCCTACAAACTACGACCTCACGCCTGAGGAGATTGAAATTGTGGAAGGGAGAGGACAATAATTGTGGTATAATAAAAAAGTTAGTTAACTATAATTAAATGCAAATATAAACAGGAGGCAAAAGATGTCGGTAAAAGACATGATAAAAAAAGAATTAGAGAAACTGCCAGAAGGCATCCTTACAGAGGTTTTTGACTTTATTCAGTTTTTAGAACTCAAGAGAGAAAAAAACATTCTTGCAAAAGCCTCTCAAGAGCTATCTACTGCGTCGTTCCAAAAA
>DATETB010000024.1:0-5491 GCA_035283825.1 Candidatus Brocadiales bacterium
AAAGGAGGTGATAATTTGTCTACCGGTATAGTGAAATGGTTTAACGACTCTAAAGGTTTCGGTTTCATAGCCCCGGACGCTGGTGGTAAAGACGTATTCGTCCACCAAAGCGCCATTGAAACTCAGGGGTTCAGGTCCTTAGCCGAAGGCGACAAGGTAGAATTTGAGGTAATCGAAGACACTAAAGGGCGTAAGGCCGCTAAAGTAGTCAAGGTATAGTTTATGTTGCACGTTCATACTTATAATGAACTTCTTCTCAAAGACGATTAATTATAGCGTATGAGCCCGACATAAATTTATGCTGGAAAGGCATCCCTGCTCAAAAGGTAGGGATGCTTTTTTTTAAAAGTTGTTCACCCTAAAATACAGGGCGTTAAACTGGTCGGGGAGGGGGGATTTGAACCCCCGACCTCGGCGTCCCGAACGCCGCGCTCTAAACCAAGCTGAGCCACTCCCCGTAGTATTGTCTATGCCTCAATTATAATCGGTTATCCCTTCCCCGTCTAAGGCAGATTAGGGGCAGAAATCCTCAGTGTCTAAATTTGTCCAGCATTAGGGCGTACCTCACAATGTAACCCAGGGTGAAGATAAACGGGAGTAATAGTCCCAGGAGGCCGTAGAGATAGTACTTCTTTTTAGTAAGGCGCCACTTGGCAAAGAGGTGGGTGCCGACACAAAGGAGGGAGGCTATGGTGGCGGCACAGCCGAAGCGGGCATAAACGGGAAACTCGTAAAACTTCTCCCCCAGGATGTAGTGCCAGCTCCCCAGGAAGTAATAAAAGACGATGGCAAATTCAATCAGGAAGGCGGCGGATTGTAGACTAAGAGCCTTCTTGTTGGATTCCTTCAACTCCCGGGTATATTCCAACTCCATGTGGTCTTCAATGGAGTCCAGCACTACCCTGCCTGACTCAAAGGTATTGTGCAGATGGGTGGCCTGGGTCTGGAGTTGGGCCTTCTGTAATTCCAGCAGACGCTCCTCCTGGCAGAAGATTTCGTCTGTTTGATTGGGAGACAGGAGTCGCTCCTTTAGGTCCCTGAAGTTGGAAAGGGCAGTGTCAACCGTCCTTACCAGATTGAGCATCTGGCTTGTATCGTGGTTGAGTAGCCACAAGTCCTTTGTAATCTCAAAGACGTCCGCCCTCTCTACCTCGCTTGTGATAGAGCCGAAACCTCTACTGGAATAGTCATCCAGTTTACTCTTTATCCTCTCAGAGACCCCTTTCATGTGGTCCCTTGCGGCAGGCACTCTTCCCTCTTTATCCTGGGTCATTACGTCACCAAAATGGAGGTAGAGGCGGAGTAAGGGGAGAGAGAGGGTGGCAAAACGGTTGGCCTCGGACTCCTTTTTCTTACTGGGAAAAAGGAAGTACTTCTCTACAGCCCCAAACTGATAGAGACTTCCACAAAGGAGTTGTGTCATCTTCATGCCCCCGCATAAATCCGTGGGAGAGACGTCAGGAAATAGGGGTTGGACCAGCTTTATGACCTCCTGGGCCGTAACCTCCTTATCGGAGACGGCGTAATAAATCGTGATGGGCCCTAAGGGGCCGTTGGGGAGGTGAGCGGGGAGTCTCCTTTCAAGCCCTTGCCACCCCTTGATTACCTCAGGCGAGTTAGAATTAAGGGCTACCGCAAGGACGAACATTTTATCAATAGGGCCGTCTGTAGGGGCATGTTTAAAACCTGCCCCTACTCTTTGGTAGTATCTTACCTTAAGCCGGCAGGAATCGGTAGTATCGGCGAATTCACAGGGGGTATCCTGAAGGCCATCGCTGGTTGGTACGGCCTGCCCTAGAAAGTCCTGTAGCAGGGTAGTGGGGTCTTTGTCCCCGGGCTCAAGGCCTAACGCCCTCTTCACCTCCTCGGCGGTCTTACCACAGGGGTCTAATTCATCATAAAAGTATATCTTAAAGATACGGGGTTCTGTAAGGGACATCTTGTTTCTGCCCAAACTTAATAATAGTAAGGATGAAATGAATCCATCGGATGCGTAAAGATACAGCCAGGCACTAATTAAAACAGGATGGCACTGGTACTTCAACAAAAAACCCTTTGCAATCCTCAGATTTTTGGTTTGTAAAGGAATACGGACAAAAAGAAGTTGACAGAAGGGTTGGTTTTGCTATAATACTTTAAGTTTCTACCTTATATAACCTTATGGCAAAGGGATGTGGTCGTCTTATGCCCAATCCTCCTGGGATGTTATATATATTTTGTCTCTTATCTCCCCTACTGTACCTCTTTACAAGCCCCTCTGTAGCCTCTGAACCACTATCCCCTGAGGCGGCAATGGAGGCGGTGGCCCTGCCTGAAGGTGACGTGGTTGCAGAGGTAAACGGACAAAAGATAGGACGGCAGGAACTCTCTGAACTGCTCATAGAGAGCTTTGGGGAGCAGGCCCTGGACGTCCTCATCAGGAGGGCGATAATCTATCAGCAGGCCCAGAAATTAGGAATAACTGTGGACCCGCAGGAGGTAACGGAAAGGCTTAACAAACTCCTGGACGGAGAGATAAACGCACTGGTGAAGGCCAGGGGGATGAAGGACTCCTCAGAACTGGCCGAAGAGATAAAACAGATGGGTATGGACCTGCCTACACTGAAAGAACGCATGGCCGCCAGGATAAGGAAGGGGATGGAGACAGAACTCCTTGCGGAAAAGATAGTGGAAGGGACCGTTACCGTCACCGAAGAGGAGCTACACCAGGCCTTTGAAGAGGAGTACGGAGAAAAGATAGAGGCATGTCAGATTGTAGTGAGCACCAAAAAAGACGCTGAGGATCTGCTGAAAAAACTTAAGGCAGGGGCAGATTTTGAGACCCTGGCCAGGAATGAGTCCATAGAAAGACTTTCCGCCGCCGGTGGGGGTAGAATCCGCCCATTTGGTCCAAAAGAAGGGGTGTTCGGCCCAGCGACGGCCAAGCTGGAAAAGGGGGAGATAAGCGACATTATTAAGACGGACGAGGGCTACCACATCCTTAAGGTAATCAATAAAAAACCCAGGGCCCATGAAAAATTTAAGGACGTCCGTCCTGAACTGGAAAAGCTGGTAAAACAAAGGACAGTAAAGAAGAGGCTAGGTCCCTGGCTGGCCAGCTTACTGGAGAGGGCAGATATAAAGAAGTATCTTGCTACCTATTAATATCAGGAGACAGGTTACAGGCCACAGGGAGGAGATTTCTCACCTGTTACCTGTCACCTGTTCCCCGTAACCTGCTGATTAGCCTATCATGAAGGACACCAAGTGCGAGGTCTTACCCCAGGAAGTAGCGGCGCCTCAGGCGTTTACTATAGAAGTAGCCTCAAGGGTTAAACGCCTACCCCCATACTTATTCGGCAGGTTAAACCAGATAAAGTATGAAAAACGTACCCAGGGCATTGACATTATAGACCTGGGTATGGGTAACCCCATAGACCCCACGCCCCAGCCCATTGTGGAAAAACTCTGCGAGGCAGTCCATGACCCCAGGAACCACCGCTACAGCACAAACGCCATCGGCCTCTTCAACCTCAGGAGGGAGGTAGCCCGCTTCTACGAGAGGGAATGGGGGGTGGAATTAGACCCCTCAAGGGAGGTGGTATGTACCATTGGCTCCAAGGAGGGGCTTTCCCACCTCTTCCTGGCCCTCCTGGAACAGGGAGACACCGCCCTGGTACCCAGCCCAGCCTTCCCTGTGCATCTACACGGTCCCGCCCTGGCGGGGGCAAGGGTAGCCACCATCCCATTAAGAGAACAAGGTGAACTCCTGGGGGAAATAGTACAGGCAATTGAGTCAGAGAAGCCGAAGGTGCTGATACTAAATTTTCCTCATAACCCTACCGCAATGACCGTAGAGCTTGGTTTTTTTGAAGAGATAGTGAACGTTGCCCGTAGGTATAACGTTATAGTCATCCACGACTTTGCCTACTGCTGTACGGCCTTTGATGGGTACAAGCCCCCGAGTTTCCTCCAGGTAAAAGGGGCCAAGGAGGTGGGCATAGAGTTTAACACCATGTCCAAGATATTTAACATGCCTGGCTGGCGACTGGGTTTCTGCGTAGGGAATCGCCAGATTATAGAGGCCTTGGCCCGTATAAAGGGCTACTACGATTATGGTATATTCCAGCCGGTGCAGATTGCCAGCATAATAGCCTTGAGGGAGTGCGGGACCTACGCCACGGAACAGGCCAGGCTTTATCAGCACCGACGGGACGTCCTAGTAGATGGTCTCAACCGCTCGGGCTGGCAGGTAGAGAAACCCAGGGCTACCATGTTCGTCTGGGCGCCCATCCCCGAAAAATACCGTTCCATGGGTTCAATGGAGTTCAGCCTCATGCTCCTTAACGAGGCCAAGGTCTAGGTGTCCCCGGGGTTGGCCTTTGGCCAGGAGGGAGAAGGGTTTTTGCGTTTCGCCCTGGTAGAGAATGAGCTGAGGCTAAAACAGGCGATACGCCAGATTCACAAGGCAATTAATAAATAGGACAGGAGATGGCTTATGGCTGCAGGAATGAAAGGACTTAAGAGCTTCCAGGGAGGGATACATCCCCCAGTTGATGGAAAATCCCTTTCTAAAGATATAGAGATAGCCCAGTTCCCATTACCAGAGGTGGCCTATTTATACATGAGTCAGCATATCGGGGCACCGGCCAAGGTAGTGGTGGCTAAAGGCGACATGGTGAAGAAGGGGCAGAAGGTCGGTGAGGCGCCAGGTCTCATCTCTGCCAACGTCCACGCCTCAATAGCGGGCAAGGTAACGGACATCACGTTCAAGCCCCACCCCGTCAGCGGTGCCAGGACCCAGGTGGTGGTCATCCAGGGGGAAGGGGAGGACGTGTGGGCACCAGGACTTGATGAGCCACAGGACGTGGAGGCTATGACCCCCGATGACATAAGGAATTTAGTCAGGGAGGCAGGGATGGTGGGGCTTGGCGGCGCCACCTTTCCCACACACGTGAAGCTCAGCCCTCCCAAGGATAAGACGGTGGACGCCGTAATCCTCAACGGTGCCGAGTGTGAACCTTATCTTACCTGCGATTACCGCCTCCTCATGGAAAAGACCAGGGAGGTTATAGAGGGGCTGAGGATAGTCATGAAGTGTCTGGGCTGTAAAAATGGCTACGTTGGCATAGAGGCCAACAAGATGGATGCCTACGAGAAGGTGAAGGCCGTCGTGGGGCATGACGCCCACATAAAGGTAGAACTACTGGAGGTAAAGTATCCCCAGGGTGCTGAGCACCAGCTAGTAAAGGCCATCCTGGGCAGGGAGTTTAAGCCCACACAACTGCCCATAGAGGCAGGGGCGGTGGTCCATAGCGTCAGCACTACCTACGCCATCTATGAGGCGGTGAAGCACAAGAGGCCCCTCGTCCAGAGGGTGGTCTCCATAACCGGGGACGGTGTGGAGAGGCCCGCTAACTTGCTGGTGAGGGTAGGTTCTCCCATTGAGCCGCTCATTAAGGCCGCCGGCCTCAAGGCAGAGGCCAATAAGGTCGTCTACGGCGGGCCTATG
>DATETB010000025.1:0-2228 GCA_035283825.1 Candidatus Brocadiales bacterium
CCGCTCAGGAGGGAATATCTCGTCGGACTTTAGACCCATAGCCCCAGCTAACTCCCTGAAGACCTGATAATTAGGCTTCGCCTCCCCAAGGGGTTCAATCGCCTTCTGGTTTATGGACATATAATTATGGTAATAGCAGACATGGACGTCAAAGGACTCAAGGAAGCTGGTGGCCGGCAGTACAATGTCGGCATAGCTGCAGGTGTCGTTTAAAAATAGGTCGTGCGCCACCACAAAGAGGTCTTCCCTCTCCAGCCCCTTTCTCACCAGGTTCTGGTTGGGGAGGTTTACCATGGGGTTGGTATTGAAGACGAAGAGGAATTTTATCTCATCCGTCTGTAGTATCCTCCCCAGTTGTGCCATGTTGTAGGTCTTCCTACCTACTGTAGGGGCAGGTTTGAAACCTGCCCCTACCCTCTGGAGGAACCCCAGGTCTAGTTCCCTATCCGTATTGCTGTAATGCACCCTGGACCCCCCTACCAGGGGTGGCAGTAGGGCAATGGTCCTTACTGCCTCTCCGCCGTGGAGGTGTTTCTGCATGCCGAAGCCCAGGTGTATGAAGTGGGGCCTCAGACGGTACATATCCTCGGCCAACTCTACTATATCCTCCCTGGGGAGTTCCGTAATCCTGGAGACCCTCTCAAGGCCAAACTCCTTCACTACCTCCAGGAATTTATCAAAACCATAGGCATACTTTTCAACGTGCTCACGTTCGTAAAGCCCTTTAGATATTAGATAATTCGCAACTCCCAGGGCCAATACCCCATCGGTATTGGGCCTTATGGGGAGGTGCTTTCCAAGTTCGCAGGTCTTCAGGGGGTCTATGGTGTAGAATTTTGCCCCTTTGCGGACGGCCCGTTTGACGAGGTTGTAACCATGGAGGTTAGACCACGGACCGTTCAGACCCCAGAAGATGATGAGTTTGGAGTCCTGTATCTCCTCCGGGTCAATGCCCCAGTAGCCTCCGTAGACGTACTGCAGGGCAGTCCTGCCTGCCAGGGAACAGACGGTAGGGGAGCACTTGCTGGTGCCCAGGACGTTGAAGAACCGTTGGGAGAACTGCTTGTTGAGGAGTCCCATGTGGCCGAAGTAATCAAAGGGCAGGATGGCGCCAGGGCCGTATCCTGATTGCACCATTTCTATACGACGGGCAATCTCACTATAGGCCTCCTCCCAGGATATTCTTTTAAAATCATCCTTCCCCTTTTTCCCCACCCTCTTAAGGGGATAAAGCAGTCTCTGGGGTGAGTACACGAATTTCAGGGCATTCTGTATCTTCCAGCAGAGGAAGCCCTGGGTCATCGGATGCCTGGGGTTACCCTGCAACCTGACCGCCCTGCCGCCCTCAGTGGTGGTGAGGATGGAGCAGGTATCGTAGCAATCCCTGGGGCATGTATTGTACGTAATCATTTAGAACCTGTAGCGTGCGAGCTTGCCTCGCACGTCTTGTAATGCCTGACAAAAAATCGTGCGACACGAGGTCGCACGCTACAGCTACAGCCATGCTAACAGAAAGGTAAAAGGGCTGTCAATGTTCGGATACGAAAGAACCTCTCTTATTGTCATTCTGACCCTGATCCGCCGCAGGCGGAGAAGGGGAAGAATCTATGAGTAAGACTGTATTGGTAGGAGTGAAGACGCCACCCCAGGCGTAACAAAGGAACTGAGACCCTTCGCTACGCTCAGGGTGACAAGAAGTGAGTGTTGTGCAAACTACCCAAACACCCTCTTGCCCACCTGTTTTCTTAGGAACATGAAGAGCTCACGAATCATGAGGTGTTTATCGCTTAGGGCCTTGAGGTGGAAGGGGAGGACGCAACCGCATCGGGAACAATCGGCCTGGGGGCCCATCATGCAGGGTTTTTTGACACGTCCCTGGGGGTCAAAGCAGAAGGCAACCTGGCGGAAGAGGCAGTTACGGGTTATCTCCTGACAGCGGTCGGAACGCATGCTCTCCAGCACCTCGGGAGGCAGGACGATAAAATCCCCGTGCCTCTCCTTTAACCGAAGAAGTACGTCAATGGTCTTGTCCCTTATCTCCCACCCCGGCCAGAGGGAATCGTTCTCCAACCCCCTTACAGGGGTGTAAAACTGGAAGAGACACCCCTTTACCCCTCCCCTCTCGCGCCACTCCTCCACAAAGGCCTCCGCCCCCTGGTAGTTCTCCCTGGTGATGACCATGGAGAGTAACACCCTGAGGTCGGGCCTTACTGCGTTGGCTAATATCC
>DATETB010000026.1:0-5687 GCA_035283825.1 Candidatus Brocadiales bacterium
CTCCTGACCCCAAACGGCTGGCAAGGATAATCCCACATATCCCTGCGAACATCCCGCTAACCACGTAGACCCAGAACTTCACTCCCTTGACGTTTATCCCTGAAAGCCTGGCCGCCTCCTCATTGCCTCCCACTGCATACATATATCTACCAAAGACCGTGTAACGGGTTATGACAAAGATGGCGGCAGAAAGGACGGCCATGATAAAGACAGGTGCTGGTATCGTAGCCAGAGACCCGGTACCGATAAGCTTAAACTCTTCTGGCAGGTGCCCTATGGGCCTGGCGTCGCAGTAGATATTGGCGGCCCCTCTGGCCATAGTCATCATGGCCAGGGTGGCTATAAAGGGGGGAATCCTGAAGGCAATGACCATAGCCCCATTGAAGGCCCCCAGGGCTGAACCTATCCCCAGGGCCACCAGCCAGGTAACGGGAATAATGCCCCAGGAGGCGGCAGGGTCACTCCCGACAGGTTCCATCCGCTTGGCCACGTCGGCGCAGACCACGGCACTCAGGGCCAGGACAGAGCCTACCGAGAGGTCTATACCACCCGTGAGGATGACCAGTGTCATCCCCACTGCCAGAATAATATAAACGGAATTCTGGTTGAGGATATTGGTAAAATTCGTCAGGGTAGCGAAGCCCCGGGCATCTATGGCATAGTATATAGACATCACCACCAGGGCAATGACTATGACGTAGTCCAGTACTACTTCCTTTATCCTGTCACCCTTTGTCTTTTTCACTGGCCTGTATTGTAGATTGTAAATTGTAAATTGGAAAATCTAAATTTTGAAAATTTCTAATTTTTGTGGATGATTTGGAGAGGCTGTTGCCGAAGTGGTTTTGCGTGCTAAAGTGCTCGTGGACATCCCCAATTTTCTCCCCCTCTCCGCCTGAGGCGGATGAATCTGCCTCAGGTCATGCCGAAGGCAGATCCGCCCGCCCGAGGCGGACTTTCGGCCTACGGCATGACACGACGTAACCTGCGGCTCCCCCTACCCCCTAACCCCTAGTTAGCAGGGTGTATCAAGACGCACCCCGCCAGGCTACCTGCTCACATATTTCTAACAACCTCTTCGCCGAAGGCGGAGGTGGATAGTTCCGTGGCACCCTCTACCTGTCTGGCAAGGTCGTAGGTGAGCTTCTTCTGGAGGATGGTCTTTTCCAGGGCGGCAAGGACTGTTTTGGCGGCCTCCTTCCAGTCCATGTGCTCCAGCATCATTATCCCTGAGAGGATGAGGGCGCTGGGGTTCACCTTGTTCTGCCCGGCGTATTTGGGGGCCGAGCCGTGGGCCGCTTCAAAGAGGGCACAGGTGTCGGCAATGTTGGCCGAAGGGCCAAGGCCGATGCCACCTACCTGGGCATTACAGGCGTCCGAGAGGTAGTCGCCGTTAAGATTGGGCATGGCCAGTACGTCGCACTCCTCCGGCCTCATCAGTACGAACCTGAACATGTCATCTGCCAGCTTGTCCTTTATCACTATCTTGTCCGCAGGCTGTTTACCTCCGTACTCCCCGGTCAGTTGGGTCTCGGTAATGGTGCAGTGACCATATTCTTCCCTGGCTAGTTCGTAACTCCAGTTGCGGAAGGCCCCTTCCGTGTACTTCATGATGTTACCCTTGTGCACTATGGTAATAGACCTCCTCTTTTGGGCAATGGCATACTCTATGGCCTTCCTCATGAGTCGCTTGGTACGGCTAATGGAGATGGGTTTTATCCCAATACCGGAATCAGCAGGGATGTTGGCCTTATGGTCTTTATTGAGGAAGTCAATGATGGATTTGGCCTCCTTGCTCCCCTGTGGCCACTCTATCCCGGCATAGACGTCCTCCGTGTTCTCCCTGAAGATGACCATATCTACCTTCTCAGGGCACTTCACGGGGCTGGGGGCGCCCTTGATGTATCTTACGGGTCTGACACAGGCATAGAGGTCCAGCACCTGCCGCAGTGTAACGTTCAGGGACCTGTGCCCCCCTCCGATGGGCGTGCTCAATGGCCCTTTTAGGGCAATACGGTACTGCCTTATGGCCTCAAAGGTGTCCTCCGGTATCAATTCCCCGAAGCGCTCTTTGGCCTTTGCACCTGCGAATATCTCATACCAGCATATCTTCCTCGTCCCGCCGTAGGCCCTTTCTACCCCTTTGTCCAGCACCCGCCTGGATACGGCCATTATATCGGGACCTATGCCGTCTCCCTCAATGTAGGGGATAATGGGATTATCTGGCACCTTCAGATGGTTTCCCTGGACGATAATCGGCTCTCCCTCTTTTGGGAGTAGATATTTTTTGAATGTTGTCATAGTAGTTTTATCTGTGATAGTCCTTTCTTACTTTAAGGTGGACGGGTCATTCTCTTTTGATAACTGTTATTGCCTCAGAATACAACGCATCCTCTGGTAGTTTGGTTAAAAGGCCTCGTGGTAATACGGCCTTAGTAGCAACGACCTGGACGAGGAATTTCTTGCTTACGCCAGCGTCATCAAACCTTGCTACCCCCACCCAATTGCCCCCCGCCGAGACCTTCAGGGGCCCATCCTGGACATAGACGTCGTTCGTATCCATCGGCGCCGATAAGATGTAATGTTTCAGTGTTAGAAAGGGCGTCCTGCCATTAATTACTTCAGAGGACTCCACAATCGTATTATCAATCGGATGAGTAATTGTAAAGTGCTTTAATAAGATTGCCTCTTCCATGCGGTCCATGCGTTCGTGCATAGGAAGGATCCCAAAGACAATTGTAAGAACAAAGCCAACAATGGTGAGAACCATGCTTGCGATTTCCAGTATCTTCAACTGCTATTACCCTCTCTTGACAATTATTCTAAGCATTCCACAAGGTTTTTTTTATCTGCACCAGATTGGTGTTGAAGATGTAGGGACAGACCTTCAGGTCTGTCCATTATATTAACCATGTTTTTCCACCTGCACCAAATTGGTGTTGAAGGCCGAGCCACCTCCCATATCTGCAAGGAAGTCTGGGGTAGTATAGTTGGCGTTCTTGCCCCCTGGGCAATGCCTGCTCCACCACTGTCCCAGGCTCACCACCACCCCTGGCTTTACCCTATCCTCCACAGAGGCCCAGAGGAGACAGTTACCCCTATCATTAAACACCTTTACAAGGTCCCCGTCTTTTATTCCCCTAGATGCAGCGTCCTCAGGGTTGATGATTATAGTAGGGTTGCTGCGAAGTAATGTCCTCAGCAGGGCTGGAATAAATGCATCTTCCGACCGAGGGGTATCGACAAGATTCCACGCACTGGTGAAACGTTCCATGGACTTTGAATCCAACTTCCGAGGGGTATCGGCAAAATTGGAGTTCAGGAGGGGATGGGCCGAGGGGGTAAGGAAATACAGGGGATACCTCTTATAAAGTTCAGGGGTGACTTCCCTGCCCTCCTTTAACGGCACATAGGCTGGCAATGGGTCAAGCCCCTCCGATTCCATCCTTCTGGAATAAAACTCTATCTTCCCTGAAGGGGTAGGGAATCTCCCGTCAGATTCGCTTCGCTCACTACAAGCCTTAAAAGGCACGTAAGGTATCTCAAGGTTAAGTGGGGCATGGCCTTCTTTAATGAGTCTTTCCAGGGTTATGCCTTCCAGAGTTGGGTGCCTGGCAGACAGCATCTCTCCAATCACGTCCCAACTGTCTTGCTTAAAACAGGGGTCTTCAAGGCCCATGGCTTCGGCTAGCAGGTTGAAGGTCTCCAGATTTGACTTGCATTCCCCAAGGGGTTCTATGGCCTGTTGGTTGAGCTGGAGGCTGAGGTGGTAGTAGGAGGCATGGAGGTCTACCTGCTCAAATTGGGTAGTGGACGGCAGTACCATGTCGGCATAATACGCAGTATCGGTAAAGAACAATTCATGTACTACGGTGAAGAGGTCTTCCCTGAGAAGTCCAGAGAGCAACTTGTTCTGGTTGAACAAGACGGCCGTAGGGTTGGCGTTAAAGACATAAAGACTGCTAATCCTGGGGTTACCATTCGTGAGGATTTCGCCCAGGCTGTTCATATTAAATGAGGCCGGAGGGTTGGGCCTCAGGTCCTCCCCCTCCAGGTAGTCCCAGTCCACTGGAAATATCGTACTGGTAGGGAAGAAGATACCACCGCCCGGCCTCCCCCACGTCCCCACTAGGGCAGGCAGACAAGATAGCGTCCGCAGGGTCATGCCGCCGTTAGTATGATGCTGACAGCCTGAACCCACGTAAATAAAAGAGGGCTTACTATCGGCATAGAGCCTGGCAAATTCCCTTATCTTTTTGGCCTCTATGTCCGTGAGTTCCTCTACCCGCTCCAGGGGGTATTCCTCTACCCGTCTCTGCAGTTCCTCAAAACCAGAGGTGGAACGGGAGACGAAGTCCCTGTCAAAGAGTCCTTCCTTGATTATTACGTGCATCATGCCGAGGGCCAGGGCCGCATCACTGCCGGGCCTTGGCTGGAGGAACAAATCCGCCACCTCTGCCCCTTTTACCTTAAACGGGTTCACCACGGCATAGAGGGCGCCCTTTCTCCTGGCCTCTCTGAGGAAAGGTAGTTGGTGTACGTTGGTGGAAAAGGTATTAGTCCCCCAGGCTATGACAAGTCTTGAATAGGGGATGCCCCTTGGGTCCGCCCCTTCCGAGGTGCCCATGGTGTAGAGGTAGCCAATCCGCCCCGCCTTGGTGCATATGGTACGGTCAAGCTGCAGCGTCCCCAGGCGATTGAAGAACCGTTTTCCCGCCAGTTTCCCATGCACCATCCCCAGGGTTCCGGAACCGTAATAGGGGAGTATGGCCCTTGGACCCTCCCTGGCGATAATGGCCTTCCAGCGAGAAGCAATGGTCTCCACGGCCTCTCCCCACGAAATCCTCTGGAAGCGGCCTGAGCCCCTCGGGCCTACCCTCTTCATAGGATATAACACCCGTTCCGGGCTATAGACCCTCTCTGGATAGCGCCTTACCTTTGGGCAGAGGAACCCCCTGGTTACGGGGTGCCGGGGGTTCCCCTCCACTTTTACCAGCCTACCCCCCTTCACGTGGGATAGGATACTGCAGGTGTCAGGGCAGTCGTGGGGGCAGACACTCAGGACTACACCGTTCCCTGGCGGTTTAGGTCGCTGCACGACTTCTCCCTATCCATCCAGGTGGCGGAGCACCTGGACTATGTCTCCCTACTGGCGGTTCAGGCCGATGCACGACTTCTCCATATCCATCCCAGAAAGAGTCTAGAAAGAGAGACCGTTAGATAACCTCCCCACCCCACTGCCATGCCCCAGGTGAACCACAGCATCTGCCCGGAAAATACAAAGAAGAAGAGGATTATCTGGAAGGTATCCACGTTGGACAGCATTTCTAGAAAGGTGGCAGTGCCACTCCCGACAGAGGCTGACACGTTGGATGCCCTCACCGTATCCTTTTGCATGAGCAAGTAGGCATCCAGGTTGAGGCATACGAGGGCGGCAGTGGTAGAGACAGTGCCTGCCCAGAGGACGTTGGCATGTCCTTGTTTGGAGAGGGCCAGGGCAATGGCGAGGAATATACCTGCGTAAACTATACTGTCGCAGACAGAATCAAGCCAGGCACCAAACCGGGACTGCATGAACTTCAGCCTGGCCACCTCCCCGTCGCTCAAATCCACGATGACCGAGGCCTGATATATCAATGCGGCAAAGACGCCGTACCAGTAGCCCCCCTGCCAGAAGAACCAGCAGG
>DATETB010000027.1:0-5326 GCA_035283825.1 Candidatus Brocadiales bacterium
GTGGTAAGGAGTGCCTTACAGAACGGGGCCAGCATTGCCGCCCTCCTCCTCACTACGGATGCCCTGGTGGGGGAGATACCTGAAAAGAAGTCCGCCTCAGGCGGACCTGGCCCAGCCCACCACATGCACCCCCATTAACGAGGGAGTTGCGGAGGCAGTATGGGCGGGGTTACCCCGCCCCTACTACTTTTATGTCTGTCCTTCACGGGAAGTGGACAGGTCTTTATGCCCGTCCCTGCTATGAGAGACTGAATGGACCCACAGACCCTACTCCTTGTGCTGGCCGTTCTTTTTACAAACATCCTCTCCAGGTTCTACGGTTTTTGGGTCATTGCAAGGCTGGATACCCACCGGAAGAAGGGCCTGTTCTTCTGGCCTGCTATCTTAATACAACTGCTCGTCCCTTTATCCCTGCCGAGAGAACACCCCTGGCTCAAGTGGCTCCTGTTGTGCAACACCTGTCTCCATGCCTTCAAGCTCATTGATTATTACTGCAGGTACGAGTCCCTCCCCGAGAAAGACAGAAATTTTAAGAGATTTTTTCACTCCTTTGAGTGTCTCTATACTGCAGATATAAGGAAAAGCTTTGTCACAAGCCCCCTAACCCCCTCTGCAGGAAATGGAGGTAGGGGGGATTTTTACCGGGGATTGTTATACCTGGCCCTGGGGACGACATTACTGCTCCTGAATCGCCACTCTGGATGGTGGAGGCTCTCACCCCAGCTTGATTATCTTACACTCGGCGCAGAGTATTATTTACTGTGTGTGGGACTGGTTGACCTGGGTGTAGGCATCCACAAGATGGTGGGCTACGAGGTGGAAGGCTTCTTCCATGAGCCTACCAGGGCCTGCTCTCCCGGGGAGTTCTGGGCCAGGTGGAATGTGCCGGTCCATGAGTGGCTAAGAGACAACGTCTATAAGCGATTTGGAGGCCGTCGGCACCCCTATCGCGGCCTATTTGCCGCCTTCCTTTTCAGCGGCCTATTCCATGAGTACATCATAAGCCTGGCCTCTAATACCCTGAACGGCTTCATGCTGGCCTACTTTATGACGCAGTTTGTCTGCGTGGTCTTCTCTATCTCTCTGCACCGTTTCTTGAATCAATACCTCCCAGACTATCCAAGGATGAGGCTAACCAGGCCCTTTCTGGGCGTAAAATGGCTACTGACCTTCCTTTGTGTCCTCCTCCCCGTTTCCCTCTTCATCCACAACTTTAAGAAGGTCTTTCCACTGCATACCTTTTAGCCCTTTTTGAGAAGGTTAAAATTTTTTGAGACCCCAATATTTACAACAAAGGCCTTTTCCAGTACCATTTTGCTTCTGTCTTTTGTAACCTACTGGCATAGAGATAAGGAGGCGAGAGAGATGGAAAGGATTAGCAGAAGGATATTTTTCCTGGCCCTTTTTGTAGGATTGTTCCTTTCGTTGGAATTTACTGTACTGGCGGAAGGTAATACGGCGGAGAGTGAGGGCACGATATACGTGGCCCATTGGACCCATACCCCTGAAGACTGCCCCGGGAGGAGTAGAGAGGGGGCAAAGATGCTTAGCGACTTCTGGGCAAGCCGTGATGAGGCCGCCAGGAAGGGGGTCAAAGTCCTTGGGGCCTTTGTTACCGTAACGGAGCACGATTACTACATAATCGTCCAGGCCAAGGACTATGCCGCCGTGGTGGAGTTCTTTCTGCCCCTCGTGCCCACCCAGACCGGCTCCTTCAGGCCCGTCCTGCCTATGGAGGAGTGGATAAAGATAAATCAGCCGAAGTAGGGGCAAACCGATGTGTTTGCCCCTACTACTGGGGCATGGTTTGACAGGGTTTATAGGGGGTAACCCGCCGGGTCACCCCTACATGCGGCCCATAAATATACTTTTCTTCAGGGGTCAATCTGGTAGAATTTGTAATCATGCTGAAAGATAAATCCGCCTTAGGCGGACTGGGGAAGGAACTCGTGGCCACTGCATACCTCACGGGAGATTTTGACCTCAGCTCGGGAAAGAAGAGCAAGTACTTCTTTGACAAATACCTCTTTGAGACCGAACCAGAGCTATTGGCTTCGGTAACGAAATATCTCTCAGAGGGGATACCTGCTGAGACCAAGAGGTTGGCAGGGATGGAGGTAGGGGCAGTTCCCCTGATAACCGCCCTATCCCTGAAGACCCATATACCCTTCGTCATTGTCCGGAAGACCAAGAAGTCTTATGGGACGGCCCGCCAGATTGAAGGCAGGCTCAACCAGGGCGATGTGGTTGTCTTGGTGGAGGACATAGTCACCACCGGACAGCAGGCCCTGAAGGCAGTTAAAATACTACAGGAGGCAGGGGCAAGGGTAGTAAAGATAATTTGCGTAATTGACAGGGAAGAAGGTGGCAGGAAGAATATAGAGGCGGAGGGACTCAGTTTTGAGGCCCTGTTTACAAAGACAAGCCTTGGGATATGAAGGTAGGGAAAGTTTGGAAGAAAAAACTCTTACATACCAGGACCCCCTAGTAGGGCGCTACGCCAGCCCTGAGATGGTCCATGCCTTCTCGGAGAGGCGGAAGCACGTCCTCTGGAGGCGGCTGTGGATTGCCCTTGCAGAGGCAGAGCACGAGCTCGGCCTTCCGATGGTGTCCAAGGACCAGATAGAGGAGATGCGGCGGCACGTAGAGGATATAGACTATGAGAAAATCAGGGAGATAGAGGCGAGGATAAGACACGATGTCATGGCCCACCTCCATGCCTACGGCCTCCAGTGTCCAAAGGCCAAGCCCATCATCCATCTGGGGGCCACGAGTGCCTATGTCCTGGACAATGCAGACCTGATAATCATCCGTGATGGGCTGGAGATACTCAGGCGGAGACTGGTAGGGGTGATAAACGAGCTGGCCCGGCAGGCCTTCAGTCACCGCTCCCTGGTAACCGTGGCCTTCACCCATTACCAACCTGCCAACCTCACCACGGTGGGTAAGCGTATCGGCCTCTGGCTGCAGGATTTCGTCCTGGACCTCGGGGAACTGGAGTTCAGGCTTCAAGGTTTGAGGTTCCACGGGGCCAGGGGGGCAGTGGGCACCCAGGCCAGTTTTATGGCCCTCTTTGATGAAGAGGAGAAGGTAAAGGCCCTGGAGGGCCTGGTGGCGGAAAAGATGGGGTTTAAGGAGTCCTACCACCTGGCAGGACAGACCTATCCCAGAAAGGTAGACGCCCAGGTGCTGGCCTGCCTCTCAGGGATTGCCCAGTCCGCCCACAAGATGACCAACGACATCAGGTTACTCCAGAACCTCAGGGAGATGGAAGAACCGTTTGAGACGGAACAGGTAGGCTCCTCCGCCATGCCCCAGAAGCGGAACCCCATGCTTTCAGAGAGGGTAGCGGGCCTGTCCAGATACGTCATCTGCTCCAGCCTCAACCCTGCCTTTACGGCGGCCAGCCAGTGGTTTGAGAGGACCCTTGACGATTCCTCTAACCGCCTATTGAGCCTCCCGGGGGCCTTCCTGGCCACAGAGGCCCTCCTCAACCTGGTCCACAATATTGCCGCCGGCATGACCGTTTACCCTAAGATGATTGACCGCCACGTCAGGGAAGAACTCCCCTTCCTGGCCATGGAACGTGTCCTGATGGAGGCCGCTAAAGTTGGGGGCGACCGCCAGTTGCTCCACGAACGCCTGAGGGTGCATGCAATGGAGGCTACCAGGGTCATAAAGGAAGAGGGAGGGGAAAATGACCTCCTGGAGAGGATAGCCAGCGACCCTGCCTTCTCTGCCGTCAAGGAGAGGCTCCCCATCCTCCTTGAACCCAGAAATTTTATTGGCAGGGCCCCACAGCAGGTGGAGGAATTCTTAGAGGGGGTTGCGGAACCATTACTCAGGCGGCATAAAGACCTGATAAAGGAGCCTATTCAGGTTAAGGTATAATCCCGTGGACCACCTTCAAAGACTTAGACTTATTCTTATTACGGACCGAAACATCTCTCCCTTACCCCTGTTAAGGACAGTAGGGCTGGCCCTGGGCGATAACACCGATGGCAACAGGGGAGTAACTGCCGTTCAGCTCAGAGAGAGGGACCTGGATAGCAAGGACCTCTTCTCCCTGGCAAGGGAACTCAGGGAAATAACCTCTCAGCATGGAGCGGCCTTGATAATCAACGACAGGGTAGATATTGCCCTGGCCGTGGGGGCTGAAGGGGTCCATGTGGGGAGCCATTCCATGCCCCTGGGCACGGTGAGGAAGCTCATTGGCCCGCCTGCCTCAGGTAGGGGCGGGGTAACCCCGCCCCTACTAGGCTTTTCTGCCCATAATATGAAAGAGGCCCTGGAGGCAGAAGAAGGGGGGGCAGACTACATCACCCTCAGCCCTATATTCCCCACCCACTCTAAAAAAGGGGATATACCTCTCGGTTCCGGAACCATCCTCCGGGTAAAGGAACGGGTCAGGATACCTGTAATTGCCCTTGGAGGGATAAACAAGGAGACGGCGGCCGAGGCCCTGGAAAATAAGGCGGACGGGCTGGCAGTCATCTCGGCCATAATTGCCCACCGTTCCCCAAGGATCCGGGCACTGGACCTCAGGAGGATGGTGGATTACTGGTTCTCACAAAATGGCCTGGAGTAGGGGCAGGGTTACCCTGCCCCTACAATATTGAAGAGGGATTGAAATGACCCTATTAAGACACATCAAGTTCAACGAGCAGGGACTGATACCGTCCATCATTGTAGATTCCCTTGACGGTAAGGTGTTAACCCTCTGTTACATGAACAAAGAGGCAGTGGAAAAGACCCTTGAGACGGGCCTGGTACACGTCTACAGGCGCTCTCAGAAACGCCTGATGCTCAAGGGAGAGACCTCTGGCCACACCCAGGCCGTGAAGGAGGTCTTTGTGGACTGCGAGGGCAATTCCCTCCTCCTCAGAGTTGAGCAGAAGGTGGCCGCCTGTCATGCCGGTTACCGCAGTTGTTACTACAGGGGCTTTAACCCCAGGAGCGGTGAACTGGAGATAAGGGAGAGACAGGTCTTTAGTCCAAAAGAGGTGTACGAGAAGAAGTAGGTTGTAGCCGCCCGCCTGAGGCGGGCGAGAAATAACGCAACCTAAAGGTTGCGGCTACTATACAATAAGAGACCTCATAGACAAAGGAAAAAGACCTTGAAAAGATTTATTTCTGTGATATATTTAAAGTTTAATCTGCAAAATACAGGATACGGAATACTGGGAGGAAATAACATGTATACCTTGCAGGTATTTTAAAGGGGTGGGCAACGGTGCCAGGGGAGAAAAAAATGGGCAAAGCTGGGTTTTATTTGAAGTTGTTCCTTGTAACGATACTGATGGGTTTAGCAGTGGGTTGTGCAGAG
>DATETB010000028.1:0-3201 GCA_035283825.1 Candidatus Brocadiales bacterium
CGTCGATTTAAGGCTCTTCGGCCTCGGTACCCCCACGGGTATAGAGATTCCTGGAGAGACCTCGGGTGTCTTGTACCCCCTCTCCAAGTGGACAAGTCTTTCCCTTGCCTCTATAGCCATGGGACACGAGGTGACGGTAACTCCGCTACAACTAACCACGGCCTTCTGTGCCCTGGCTAACGGAGGGAATCTCATCAGGCCAAGGATTGTGCTGGCCCAGGGCGATAGTAAGGGCGTGGAGACAATACGGTTTGAGCCCAGATATGTGCATCGGGTACTGGATGAAGGTATGGCACGTCAGCTAACCCGCATCCTTACCAAGGTAGTGGAGGAAGGGACGGGAAAGAAGGCCAGCCTTACGGAGTACGCCGTGGCGGGAAAGACGGGTACTGCCGAGAAACCCAGGTCGGATGGCAGTGGTTATGGTGGAGCAGGCTACGTCAGTTCTTTCATAGGGTATGCCCCGTCAGAAAAACCCAAGATCTGTGTGTTAGTGATGATAGACGAGCCCCGCGGGGCCCACTACGGCGGTACCGTGTCTGCTCCAGTAGTAAGGGAAATTATCAGGAGGTCTTTGAATTATTTAGAGACTGGCGTCTACTGCGCCATGGGATAGGCCTGTTTCTTAGGAGAAGCCATGAAGCTCAGCAGGCTTTGTTCTGCCTTAGATGGACTGGAAGGCGGTAGCACTACCGGACGTCAAAAAGGGGTTAGGGTTTTTGACTTCCAGGAGAGGGACATAATTGGGATAGCCTATGACTCCCGCAAGGTGAGACCTGGCTACCTCTTCGTGGCCGTACCGGGCTCTAAGGCCGACGGGCACACCTTTCTCCTAGAGGCCGTGGAAAGGGGGGCAGTAGCCCTTGTTACGGAAAAGGCGGTGAGACTGCACGGGCTTGGCCTTGAGCACGGCAAAGGGACGGGTCCTACGGCAACTCACCAGCACGAGACCGATACCCCAGGCGGCCTTACCCGGATAGTGGTCCCCTCCTCCAGAAAGGCCCTGGCCTGTCTCTCCAGTCGTTTCTATGGGGAGCCTTCAAAGTATCTAACCTTTATAGGCATTACCGGCACTAATGGTAAGACTACCATCTCTTACCTCCTCCGCTCCATCCTGGAGGCCTCGGGAAAGAAGGTGGGCCTTATAGGGACTGTAACGTGTTCTACCGGCCAGAGGTGCATACCCTCCAGCCACACTACCCCGGAGTCCCTGGAACTCCACGGCCTCTTCAAAGAGATGTGGACCTCAGGGGTTACTCACGTGGTCATGGAAGTCTCCTCCCATGCCCTGACACAACACAGGGTGCACGGGATAGATTTCAAGGCGGCCATCTTCACCAATCTAAGCCAGGAACACCTGGACTATCACAAAGATATGGAGACCTACAGGGAGGCCAAGGCCGTCCTCTTCCGCAGCCTTTCTCCCGAGGCCGTGGCGGTGCTTAATGCAGAGGACTCGGCCAGCCAGTACCTGGCCCAGCAGACCAGGGCCCAGGTACTCTGGTACTATCCAAAAGCTAATAAGGGTATACGGGGAGAGATTCAGGGCACCTCCCTGGAGGGGACAGAGGTGATGCTCTCAGACGGGAAGGAAGAACTGCTGGTGAGGTTCCCTCTAATTGGAAAATATAACTTCTATAACCTGCTGGCCGCCTCTACTACCGCACATGCCCTGGGCATAGGGCTGTCAGAGATTAAGAGAGGGGTAGAATCCCTGGAGTGCCCTCCGGGGAGGCTGGAGCGGATACCGGGGCCAGGGTTCCATATCTTTATAGACTACGCCCATACCTCCCATGCCCTGGAGGCGGCACTGGAGACATTGAAGCCACTGGTGGAGAACCGCCTGCTGCTGGTCTTTGGGTGCGGTGGGGATAGGGACAGGGGGAAAAGGCCGCTGATGGGTCAGATGGCAGAGAGGTATGCAGACCGCTTCTGGCTTACCAGTGATAATCCCCGCAGTGAGCCTCCCATGCAGATTATCAAGGAGATAGAGAGGGGTATCAGTGGCAAGTCTTACAGGGTAGAGCCTGACAGGCGCCTGGCCATAGAGCAGGCCCTTTCCCAGGCCGTAAAGGGAGACGTGGTGCTTATAGCCGGTAAGGGGCATGAGCAGACCCAGGACCTGGGAAAACTCGTTATCCCCTTTGATGATATGGAGGTAGTGAGACAGGCGCTCTCTAAGGGGACCGCCAGGGGAAAGGCGGTAGAGGCCATTCCCGCAATGGTGGAGGAGTTACAGCATGCAGGGTCTCTGTAGTAAGGGAGTAGGGAGTGGGCAGAAACTTTATTTATTGCTTACTTATGTCTGGTGTCTAGATGGAGGTAAGGACTGAGATGCTCTTAGAATGCAAGGTATGTGATAGGGTAAAGAAGTTTGGGGAGTGGATAGACACCTCTCTTGAATTCAGGGCGTTAGTGAGAGAGACAGGAGTGGACGTAATTCATGTAGTTTGTCCTCACTGCGAGGAAGAGGCTTTGACGGTGACTGCGGAGTTGCCGCTAATGTCTGCGGTGCTAACATCCGCCGGTGCCTCGCGGGAATAAGTAAGACAGGCGCAGGGGGTCACTGATTAATCAGAGACCCCTGCATGGGAGAGACCTGATGGAAGCCCTCTGGGGTTGGGAGATTGTAGAGGCAGTTAAAGGCGTTCACAAGGGCGGTAAAAAGGACTTCCTCTTGAGCGGAGTGTCCACGGACACGAGACTCCTGAAGGCAGGGGAACTCTTTGTGGCCATCTCCGGGAAGAAGTACGATGGCCATGCCTTTATACCTCAGGCCCTGGCAAAAGGGGCAGGGGGCCTCCTGATCTCAAGGGATGCAGGTGGTGTTACTTCCGACGTCCTGGCCGACGTCCTGGTAGTGGAGGTAAAGGATACCATAGAGGCCCTGGGCAGGCTGGCCAGATACTACAAAGAAAAGCTCCCTGTGAAGGTAGTAGCAGTTACTGGTACCAATGGCAAGACTAGCACAAAGGAGATGCTGCATCACATCCTTTCCCCTTCCTTCCGTATGGTTAGCTCCCCTGGGAATTATAACAATTTTGTGGGCGTACCCTTAAGCCTCTTTCAAATGGAACCCTATCATGAGCTGGCGGTTATTGAGATGGGTACCAGTGCCCCGGGAGAGATACGCTGGCTGTCCTGGGTGACGCAACCTGAGATTGGGGTCATCACCAACGTCTCTGAGGCACACCTGGAAGG